>JAFYBB010000237.1 GCA_017540445.1 Clostridia bacterium
AATTTTGCCTTTGCCATTTTATTCCCTCCAAATCATGTTCCCGCGGTATACCGCGCTCAGCTGTACTTGCCGAGGATCTTATCGGCGATGTTGCGCGGCACTTCCTCGTAGTGGGCGAACTGCATTGTGTAGGTGCCGCGGCCCTGGGTCTTGCTGCGCAGGTCCGTGGCGTAGCCGAACATCTCGGAAAGCGGCACGATGCCGTCGATGGAGTGCATGCCGGCGTGGGCGTCCATGCCGGTCACGCGGCCGCGGCGGGCGCTGATGTCGCCCAGCACGTCGCCCATGTACTCCTCGGGCACCACGACCTCCACCTTCATCATCGGCTCCATCAGCGCGGCGTCGGCCTTGCGCAGGGCCTCCTTGAAGGCCATGGAACCGGCGATCTTGAACGCCAGCTCGCTGGAGTCCACCTCGTGATAGCTGCCGTCCAGCAGGTCCACGCCGAAGTCCATGACCTCGTAGCCGCCGATGCTGCCGGAGAGCGCCGCCTCGCGGATGCCCTGGTCGATGGCGGGAATGAATTCCTTGGGAATCACGCCGCCGACGATCTTGTTGTTGAACTCATAGCCGCTGCCGGGGTCCCTGGGGTATATCTCGATCACGCAGTGGCCGAACTGGCCGTGGCCGCCGGTCTGGCGGACGTAGCGGCCCTCGCCCTTGGAGCGCCTGCGGATGCACTCGCGGTACGCCACCTGAGGCTTGCCGACGGTGGCCTCCACGCGGAACTCGCGCAGCAGGCGGTCCACGATGATCTCCAGGTGCAATTCGCCCATGCCGGCGATGATCGTCTGGCCGGTGGATTCGTCGGTGTAGGTCTTGAAGGTGGGGTCCTCCTCCGCCAGGCGCACCAGCGCCAGCGACAGCTTGTCCTGGCCGGCCTTGGTCTTGGGCTCGATGGCCACGCGAATGACCGGGTCCGGGAACTCCATCGACTCCAGTATGATGGGCTTGCCCTCCACGCAGATGGTGTCGCCGGTGGTGGTCTCCTTCAGGCCCACGACGCCGGCGATGTCGCCCGCGCGGATCTCCTCGATCTCCTCGCGGTGATTGGCGTGCATCCGAAGGATGCGGCCCACGCGCTCGCGCTTGCCCTTGGTGGAGTTGTACACGTAGCTGCCCGTCTTCAGCGTGCCGGAATACACGCGCACGAAGGCCAGCTTGCCCACGAAGGGATCGGCCATGATCTTGAACACCAGCGCGGAGAACGGCGCGTCGTCGTCGGCCTCGCGCTCCACCTCGCCCTCCTTGCCGGGGCGGGTGCCCTTCACCGGCGGGATGTCCAGCGGCGAGGGCAGGTAGTCCACGATCGCGTCCAGCAGCGGCTGGACGCCCTTGTTGCGGTAGGAGGTGCCGCAGAGCACCGGGTTCAGCTTGCCGGCGATGGTGCCCTTGCGCAGGCCGAGCTTGATCTCCTCCTGGGTCAGCTCCCCGCCGTCCAGGAACTTCATCATCAGCTCGTCGTCGCACTCGGCGGCGGCCTCGACCATCTTCTCGCGGTACTCCTGGGCCTGCTCCAACAGTTCGGCGGGAATGTCCGTCTCGTCCATGGTGGTGCCCATCTCGTCCACGTAGATCTCGGCCTTCATCTTGACCAGGTCCACCAGGCCCACGAAGTCGGCTTCCTTGCCGATGGGCAGCTGGATCGGTATGGCGTTGGCCTGCAGGCGCTCCTTCATCATGTCCACCACGCGGAAGAAATCGGCGCCGGTGATGTCCATCTTGTTCACGTAGGCCAGGCGCGGCACGTGATACTTGGTGGCCTGGCGCCACACCGTCTCCGACTGGGGCTCCACGCCGCCCTTGGCGCAGAACACGGAGACCGCGCCGTCCAGCACGCGCAGCGAGCGCTCGACCTCCACGGTGAAATCGACGTGACCGGGCGTGTCGATCAGGTTGATCTGGTGCCCGCGCCATTCACAGGACGTCGCGGCGGACGTGATGGTGATGCCACGCTCCTGTTCCTGCACCATCCAGTCCATCGTGGCCATGCCCTCGTGGACCTCGCCGATGCGGTGCGTGCGCCCCGTGTAGTACAGGATGCGCTCGGAAGTGGTCGTCTTGCCGGCATCGATGTGCGCCATGATGCCGATGTTTCGTACATGATCCAGTGAATGCGTTCTCGCCACAGTCAATTTCCCACTTTCTATAAGTCTAAACGGTCGTTTGGGCGAATCTTAACAGTGCCCCATAGAACCATCAGCACGCATAGTGCGTGCTGATGCTCGTTGTTTGATGTTGTGGACCGCTTACCAGCGATAGTGCGCGAAGGCCTTGTTGGCCTCGGCCATCTTGTGCATATCCTCGCGACGCTTCACGGCGTTGCCGGTGTTGTTCGCGGCATCCATGATTTCGCCGGCCAGGCGATCCGCCATGCTGCGCTCGCCACGCTTGCGGGCAAACAGCACCAGCCAGCGCAGGGCCAGGGTCTGACGGCGCTCGGGACGAATCTCGATAGGCACCTGGTAGGTGGAGCCGCCGACGCGGCGGGCCTTGACTTCCATGGCGGGCATGATGTTCGCAATCGCCTGATTGAAAACCTCCATGGCCTCCTTGCCGGTCTTGGCAGCGACAATATCAAAAGCATCGTAGCACACGGCCTGCGCGACACCGCGCTTGCCGTCGTACATGACCTGATTGATCAGCTTCGTAATGACGGTCGTACCGTATACAGGATCCGGAAGCACCTCGCGCTTCGGGATAAAACCACGTCTGGGCATTTCTGTCCCTCCTATGCAAATCTCACGGACCTAAAGTGAACGAGAAACAGGTAAAAGCGGCCGCGACAGTTGGCGCTATCGCATTCGCCCGGCCCGAACCGCCCCCGCGCATATTCCCACGTTCCAAATGGACCATGCGCGCAAACGCTTCAAACCGTTTTCACCGATCGGAAAACCTGAGGATTTTCCTTACTTCTTCGGACGCTTCGCGCCGTAGAGGGAGCGGCCCTGCATGCGCTTGGCAACGCCAGCCGCATCGAGAGCGCCGCGGATGATGTGGTAACGCACGCCAGGGAGATCGCGGACCTTGCCGCCGCGGATCAGCACAACCGAGTGCTCCTGCAGGTTGTGGCCGATGCCGGGAATGTAGCAGGTACCTTCGATGTTGTTCGTCAGACGAACACGCGCGATTTTACGCAAAGCGGAATTCGGCTTCTTGGGGGTCTGCGTCTTGACGGACATGCAGACGCCGCGCTTCTGCGGACAGGACTGCAGAATCGGGGAATTCGACTTGCTGGTTACCTTTTCTCTACCCTTGCGGATCAACTGGTTGATCGTCGGCATTGAAGAAAAGCACCTCCTGAACTATTCTGGATCTTATTGAGCCTCTATATACACTTCCGCAACCCTGGAAGGCCAAGAGCAGTGTGGAGTGTGGCGTGTGGAGTGTGGAGTGAAGGTGGTCCGTTCACTGCCGCAGTCCGCTCCCGCGCTCCTGCCGGCGGGCATTACCTGCGGATGCCGGCGGAGGCGGTCTTGACCTCCACCCCGCAGGCTTCGCCCAGCTGCTTCATGCTGTCCACCTCCACCATGCGCACGCCGGCCTCGTTGCAGGCCTGGCGCACCTGGCGCACGATGAACAGATCGGCATCCCGGGCGATGTAGGCCTCGGCGATCTCGCCGGCCTGCAGCGCCTTCACGAGCCTGCGCGTGCCCACCACCTTGTCGGCGTTTTTCAGCTTCTCAAGCATCGGTGTGCACCTCCCGCGGCTCAATGTCGGCATACCCGAACTCATAAATAATACCACTGACAACCCCGGCTGTCAAGGGAAAAAGTGGGGTTAGACCCGGGTTCAAACACAATTTTAACCTGTATACAGGCCAAAACCCGGTATCTTTACTTCCTGTAGAACAGCTCCAGGCCGCAGCCGGTCGGATAGACCTGCACGTGCTGCGTGTACTGCTCCCCGTAGTACTCAAACACCTTGGCCTGGGCGCGCCCGTTGACATAATCGTACAGCTCGGAAAGCGAGGTGACGGCGTCGCCGTTGGCGTCGGCGGGCATGGGGCCCTCGGTGCCGATGCCGTCGGTCAGCCACTTGGTGAAGTAGCTGTAGTTGCTGGAGGAGGACCAGCCGGTCTCGCGATAGGCGGTGGAGGTCATCACGTAGAACTTGTTGCGCACCACGAACGCGCCCTTCCCGACGGCGGGCGCCATCACGGCCCTGTCACAGGCGGCGAAGGCCTCCACCACCGCCGCGTTGAACGCCTCGGGATCGCCGCTCGCGGCGGGCGCGGCCATGACCCCCTTCGGGGCGTAGATCGCCGCGCCGGAGCCGCAGCTGTCGATGAACACCACCACCTGGCCCGGAACCTCCTTGAGCCACGCCGCCAGCTGCGACAGCGTCAGCACGTTCCGCTCGTACCAGTCGTTGGTGTTGGGATTGGGATAGGTGTACAGGCACCCCGCGTACTCGGAATTGAAGCCGTCGAACGACTCCATCTCGTCGCCGTGGGTGGAGATGTAGAACAGCGAGACGTCGCCCTCCTGCGCCCCGGCGAAGGCGGTCTGGATGTCGGTGTGGATCTTCGAGGACATCCGGTTGTAGCGGATGGTCACCTTCCAGTCGGTCTTCGCGGGGCTCTGGACGGTGGACAGCATCTTCTTCATGGTGTCCGCGTCCTTCTTGCCCGGAAGGCTGCTCATGCCCGTGAGCGGGAATTCGGACTCGCCGATCAGCAGCGCCCGGTACACCGGCCGCCTGGACACCGTGACCTTCACCTTCGCGGATTTGCCGTTGTAGGTCATCACCGTGACCGCGGCCGTTCCCGGCGCCACCGCCTCAAGGGTATTGCCATTGACGGACACCACCGCCGCGTCGCTGCTCTCGATGCTGATCGCCCCGGCGCTGCCCTTGCTGAGCACGGGCTGCAGGGCGTAGGCGTCGTCCTGCCACAGCTTCAGCTTTTTGACGCCCACCGAGACGGACTTCGGGGCCTTTTTGACCGTCACCCTGCAGGCGGCCTTCACCTTATTATAAGTGGAAGCGATGATCTTCGCCTCGCCCCTGCCGGTGGCGGTGACCAGGCCGTTTTCGTCCACGGTGGCGACCTTCTCGTCGCTGCTGGACCAGCTGATCGCGGAGGCCGCGCCCCGGTTCAGGCGGGCCTTCAGCGAAAGCGTCTCCCCGACGCCCAGCGTGGCCTTCTTCGGGGACAGCTTGATCTTCACAGGCACCTTGCGGACCGTCACCTTGCAGGTGCGCTTCACGCCGCTTTTCAGCTTGACGGTGATCTTCGCCCGGCCCTCGGAGCGGGCCTTCAGCTTGCCCGTGCGCCGGCCCACGGAGACGACGCTCTCGTCCGAGGAGGTGAACGCGGCTCCGATGTCCTTGGCGCTGACGCCGTCGGCAAAGGCCAGCAGGCGCGTCTCCCCCACGCCCATCTGGAGGCTCGCCTGCGTCAGCGCCGGCGGCTCGGGCGTCGGCTCCGGGGTGGCCGTCGGCTCCGGGGTCTCGGTTGGCTCCGGGGTCTCGGTCGGCTCCGGGGTCTCGGTCGGTTCCGGGGTCTCGGTCGGCTCCGGGGTCTCGGTCGGCTCCGGCGCTTCGGTCATATCCGGCGCTTCGGTTTCGTCCGGCGCTTTTGTTTCGTCCGGCGCTTCGGTTTCGTCCGGCGCGGTCTGCTCCGCCGCCGGGGTCTCGTCCTCCGGCGCGGCCACGTCCTCGGCCTCGATCAGAAGCCCCGGGGCCAGGAGCGCCCAGTCCTCCGCCTCCGGCACCGCGGGCTCGGCGGGAGGCGCCTGGACGTCGGCCTGGTCTTGCGCGGCCGGCGCGGGCTCGGCCCCGCCCGCGAAGGGCAGCGCCAACAGCAGCGCCATGATCCATGCCGCCAGCCTCGCCGGGAACCGCTTGCGCATACTTCAATCCTCCATAGATACAAACAGACCGACTTTCCGTCGGTCTGTCACTTGGCCGCCGGTCAGATCTGCGGCTCGGTGTCGTTCTCCAGCGCCACGTTCTCCACGCTGCGCACGGCCCAGCGGGCGATGACGATGGTGTTCTGCAGGGAACCCAGGGTCAGGGTCACCGTGTCGTCCTTCAGCGCGGCGATGGTGCCGTACAGGCCGCCGATGGTGCAGATGCGGTCGCCCACCTTCAGGGCCGACAGCATGTCCTTGACCTGCTTGTCCTTCTTGCGCTGGGGGCGGATCAGCAGGAAGTAGAAGATGGCCACCATGGCCAGCATCATGACCACGGTGGTGATCATGTCGCCGCCCATCAGCGACCGGGTGCCGGTGGCGGCGGCGGCGGTGGTATCTCCGGTGACCGCTTCCGCGGCGGACTGCACAGACACGGCCTCTTCGGCCAGGATGTTCGCGAAATTCAGGATCATATCGACAATCTCCTTTGCATACTGATGAAACAATACTATTATAACCGAGCCGGCGGATAATTACAACTTATATAGATGCAATTTCGGGCCTGGTTCGGTAAATTTTTGGTTGCTACCAGTTGCCGCGCCCGTGGCGGGCGTAGAAGTCGTTGGCCCAGTCCATCAGCGCGTCCTGCTCGATGGCCGCGCGCATCTGGGCCATCATATGGGTCAAAAACCAGATGTTGTGGATGCTGTTGAGCCGAAGGGCCAGTATCTCCCCCGCCTTGAACAGGTGCCGGATGTAGGCGCGGGTGAAGTTGCGGCAGGCGTAGCAGTCGCACTCCGGGTCCAGCGGGGTGAAATCCTCGGCGTACTTCGCGTTGCGCACCACCAGCCGGCCGTCGTGGGTGAACACGGTGCCGTTGCGCGCCACGCGGGTGGCCAGCACACAGTCGAACATGTCCACGCCCCGCAGCACGCCCTCGATCAGACAGTCCGGCGAGCCCACGCCCATCAGGTAGCGGGGCTTGTGCTGGGGCATGTAGGGCATCATGCGCTCCAGCATGTCGTACATGACCTCCTTCGGCTCGCCGACGGACAGGCCGCCAATGCCAAAGCCGGGCAGGTCCAGCCGGGCCATCTCCTTGGCGCACTCCACCCGCAGGTCCGCGTAGAACGCCCCCTGCACGATGCCGAACAGCGCCTGGTTCTCGCTGGTCCAGGCCTTCATGCAGCGCTCCAGCCAGCGCAGCGTGCGGTACATCGCCTCCCTGGCCCGATCGTAGTCGCAGGGGAAGGGCGAGCACTCGTCGAACTGCATCATGATGTCCGAGCCCAGGGCCTGCTGTATGGCGATGGATTCCTCCGGCCCGATGAACTGCGGCGAGCCGTCCAGGTGGCTGCGGAAGCGGACGCCCCGCTCCTCCACCTTGCGCAGGTCGGCCAGCGAGAACACCTGGAACCCGCCGCTGTCGGTCAGGATCGGCCTGTCCCAGTTCATAAAGCGGTGCAGGCCGCCCGCGCGGCGCACCAGCGCCTCGCCGGGGCGCAGGTGCAAATGGTAGGTGTTGGACAGTATGATCTGCGCGCCGCACTCCTTCAACTCGTCCGGCGACATGGTCTTCACGCTGGCCTGGGTGCCCACCGGCATGAACACGGGGGTCTCGATCACGCCGTGGGGCGTGTGCAGCCTGCCGCGGCGCGCGCCGGTCTGCTTGCACACGTGCAGCAGTTCAAATTCAAAGGGCTTGTTCATGCGTCCTCCTTCAGATCGCCCGTCGGGCAATAAAAAACAGTGACCGGCGGTCGGCTGGTCACTGTCCGTTTTGATGCTCTCACGCCATGCGGCTGCGCCGGCGCAGCGCCACCGCCAGCAACGCCCCGCACAGGCCCAGGCCCGCGAAGGCCACGCCCACCGGCAGGGAGCCGTCGCCCGCCTTGGGCACCGCGTCCTCGAGCACGCGGGCCGCGACGTCCATGCTGACCAGCATCGCGCCGCTCTCGTCAAAGGCGTCCAGGCGATACACGCCGGTGTGCTCCGGCTGGGCGTTTGCGATGTTGTAGACCTTTTGATTCGCGCCTTCGATGGGCGCGTCGTTAAAGTACCACTGATATCGGGCCGGCTGCGCGCCGTCTATGGCGACCTCGATGGACAGATCCTCGCCGGCGTTCACCACGGCGTTCTGGGTCATGCGGGAAACCCGCATCAGCACCGTCGTGGAGATCCTGCCCTCCGCGAAGGCGGAAGTGAGCAGCACAATCACAACAAGAACTGCGGCCACTGTGGCTATCACTCTGCGCACGCCGCATCCCTCCATACATAAAACGCATTTGTATTTATCATTATTCTACCGCATGCGCGGTCCAAATTCAATAGAATTCAGGATTTATGCACACATTCATCTAATTTTGGTCATAGATATAGCAGCAGATTCAACAAATAATAAATTATTTGTAATATTCATATACACGATTGAAATATTTGTCTTCTCCCTGAAATGATTTACAGAATCGGCGTCGCTTTACAGCATCGGGCGGCAGGTGGTATAATGATGTGGAATGACGCGCTCTGACCGTTCGGAGGGAATGCGATGCTTGGATACCTGGTGCTTCTCGGCTTTTTGCTGTCGGGGGTCGTGCTGATGGACGCGCTGCTGCCCGGCGCGCAGCGCCTCACGCGGCTGTGGCTGGGCCTGTGCGCGGGCCTGATGCTGATGATGTGGCTGCCGACGCTGTTCGCCTTCTTCCTGCGCTTTGACCGCGCGGCCCAGCTGCTGGGCCTGGGCGCGGCGGCGCTGCTGGCCGGCGCATGCGCCTTTTTAAACCGAAGCAAGCTGCGCCGGCGCGGCTGGACGGACATGCCCGCCTGGCTGCCGATCGCGCTGATCGTACCGCTGGCGCTGCTCGGCGCGTACCTGCAGTACACCCACACGCTGCGGGCCGTGGACGGCGCGCTGCACGTCGGCCAGTCCACCTACGGCGACCTGTGCCTGCACCTGGGCATCGCCACCAGCCTGCGGGGCGCCGCCTATCCCCCCCACTATTCGCTGCTGCCCGGCACGCTGCTGGGCTATCCCTTCCTGGCCGACGGCCTGGTGACCACGATGCTGCTGTTTGGCAGCGCGCTGGCCCCTGCCTTCATCGTCACCGGCACGCTGATGATGGTCCTGGTCTATACGGGCTTCGTGATCTTCTGCTGGGATCTGACCCGCAGCCGCGCCGCAACCGTCGTCGCCACCGCGCTGATGTTCGTCAACGGCGGCCTGGGCTTTGTGTACGCGCTGGACGGCGTGATGCGGGACGCCTCCGCCTTCCGGGAGATCTTCACCGGCTTCTACCTGACCCCCACCAACCAGCCCGCGCTGAACCTGCGCTGGGTGAACGTGATCTGCGACATGATGATGCCTCAGCGCACGCTGCTGGGCGGCTGGATGGCGCTGCTGCCGGCGCTGTGGCTGCTGATGAGCGCCGCGCGGGAGGGGGACGCGAAGCGCTTTATGCTGCTGGGCGCTTGGGCCGGCGCGCTGCCGATGATCCACACCCACTCCTTCCTGGCCCTGGGGCTGCTCAGCGCCGGCGCCCTGGCCCACTGCGCGCTGAAGGCGCCGAAGTCGGCCCGGCAGGGCGGCGGTTCGCCCCTTGCCGGCGAGGGCAGGGGCGCGACGCTGCTGCGCTTTGCGCTGTACGCCGGCGTCACGCTGGCGCTGGCGCTGCCCCAGCTTCTGACCTGGGCCGTCCCCCAGACGGTGAAGGGCGGCTCGCTGCAATTTCGCTTCAACTGGGTGAACAACCGGGACGACGGGCGGCTGATCGACGGCTACTGCTGGTTCTGGATCAAGAACGTGGGCCTGATCTGGCTGATGATGGTCCCCGCGGCGCTGCAGGGCAGGCGCGCGCGCCGCGACGGCCCGGAGCGCCCCCGGCTGATCCCCATGTTCGCGCTGGGCGCGCTGATGATCTACATCGTGGCGGAGCTGATCCAGTTCCAGCCCAACGAGTACGACAACAACAAGCTGTTCTACGTGGCCTACATGGCGATGATGCCGGCCATCGGGGCGTACCTGGTGGCGCTGTGGAACCGCCTGAAGGGCCTGCCGGGGCGGGCGCTGCTGGCCACGGTGTTCCTGGCGGCCGCCACGCTCTCCGGCGCGCTGAGCATCGGGCGCGAGGTCGTATCCGACTACCAGCTGTTCTCCGCCGACGAGGTCAGCGCCGCCGCGTTCATCGAGGAAAACACCCCGCAGGATTCGGTGATCCTGACCGGCAACCAGCACAACAACGCCGTGGCGGCGCTGACGGGCCGGAACATCGTGTGCGGCACGGGCAGCTACCTCTATTACCACGGCCTGGACTACGGCGCGCAGCAGGACGACGAGCGCACGATGTTCGAGTACCCCGAGGACAGCGCGGCGCTGTTTGAACAGTACGGCGTGCGCTACGTCTACGTCTCAGGCCACGAGCGGGGCAAGTTCGCCGTGGACGAGGCCTGGTTCGCCGACCACTGCGACCTGCTGTTCGCGGAGGGCAACGTGTGCCTGTACGCGATGCGCGGGTGACGCGCGCCGTTCGATCGGAAATCACGCAATCTTATTGTGGTTGTCATTGTAATTCCACGGATATTGATATATAATAGAATTGTAATACTGTGTTCTTATTTGACGCAGGAACCGTCGGGGCATTCAACCGGAGGACATGTGATGCGAAGCTGGAAGATCGGAACGTTGACCGCGTTGGCGGCAGGCGCGTGCCTGCTGCTGTCCGGCTGCGGCACGATTGACGAGAACATACTGAACACGCAGGCGAACACCTCCGTGCAGATCAACATGCCCTACGCCACCGCCACGCCGCTGCCCGGCGACATGAACGCGCCGGAGGCCATCGTGATCGACGCCAACGGCAACGTCACGCTGAACGATTCCTCGGTGATCGAGGGCGACTTCAAGTCCGCCCGCGACCAGGAGCAGCAGACCGAGTACCGCAGCCTGAGCCTGGGCAACACCGGCATCGCCGTGCAGGCCCTGCAACTGCGCCTGAAGGACCTGGGCTACTTCACCGGCGACGTGTCCGGCCTGTTCGACGCGGACACGGAGTCCGCCGTCAAGCGCTTCGAGCAGACCTACGGCACGATGCAGACCGGCGTCGCCACGGCCAAGCTGCAGCTGAAGCTGTTCTCGGCCAATGCCCCGGCCTACGGCAGCGACGCGTACAACGCGGCGGTCGTGTCCCAGTACGCGGTGCTGCGCCCCGGCACGGTGGGCAGCTCGGTGTACGCGCTGCAGCAGCGCCTCAAGAACCTGGGCTATCCCATCAGCGAGCTGACCGGCGTGTACGACGACCAGACCGCCGAGTGCGTGCGCCTGTTCTTCGCCGCCTACGGGCTGGCCTCCAGCGACGTGGCCAGCGTGGCCATGCAGCGCGAGCTGTACGCCGACACCGCCAAGGTCTACGACCCCTCCGTGCAGGTGGTGACTGCCGCCTCCCCGGAGGAGGACCAGCTGTCCGCCATCGTCATCCCCGAGGACAGCGGCGATATCGACGAATCCACCGCCATCGCGCTGGGCAACTCCGGCACCCGGGTGTCCAAGATCCAGCAGCGCCTGATCGCGCTGGGCTACATGGAGGAGGGCGGCGACACCGGCGTGTTCGACCAGGCCACCCAGGAGGGCGTGAACCGCTTCCTGTCCGCCATCGGGCGCACGCCCAACGGCATGCTGACGCTGGACATGCAGGAGTTTTTGCTGTCGGACGGCGCGCCGTCCTATTCCGGCGAGGCCGCCGCGGCGGAATACAAGAACCTGAACGTGGGCGATACCGGCGAGGCCGTGCTGAACCTGCAGCGCCGGCTGGTGGAGCTGGGCTACGCCAACGGCACGCCCAACGGCCAGTACGGCCAGGCCACCGTCAACGCCGTGGCCTTCTACCAGCAGTGCAACGGCCTGGAGCCGGACGGCATGGCCACGGCCTGGCTGCAGTCGATGCTGTTCAGCCGCTACGCCCTCACCTATGCGCAGACCCAGCGCAACCTGACCGGCTTCGGCAATCAGCCGGAGGCCGTCGCGCCCGACGGGGCGGACGCGGAGCCCACGCCCACGCCCCCGGCCGACACCGACACGCTGTTCTTCAACCTGATGCTCGGCTCCACGGGCAGCGCCGTCACCGCGCTGCAGAACCGCCTGGTGGAGCTGGGGTATCTGGAGATGCCCAGCATGATCTACGACGAGGCCACCCGCATCGCCGTCAGCGCCTTCCAGAACGCCATCGGGGTGCCCGTCACCGGCGAGGCCTCCGCGTCGCTGCAGCGCTACATCTACAGCAAGGCCGCGCCCAAGGCCTCCATGCGCTTCGAGGCCACGGGCGAGCGCTACGAGCCGCTGCGCCTGGGCGACACCGGCGACGCCGTCACCGCGCTGCAGCGGCGGCTGTGGCAGCTGGGCCTGCTGGACAAGGAGGACGTGCGGGACAGCGTGGGCACCTTCAACGAGGCCACGCGCCAGGCCGTCATCTCCGCCCAGCTGAAGATGGGCTACGGCAGCGCCGACGGCAGCGCCGGCATCGAGTTCCAGAACTTCCTGTTCTCAAAGTACGGGGAGCTATTGAAGGCCGGCAAATAGCCGTATGACGTTACGGTCCCCCCTGTTGACATTTCAGAGCGCCGCAGGCTGTTTTGCGGCGCTCTGATATTGCGCTTTGGGGGCCGGGCGGCTATAATACCCTCGTCGGCGCGGCGATGGACCCGCGCCGGGCATGACGACGATGTGGACAGGAGGGATTGTGATGTCCAAGACCATGACTGAGGAGGTGCGCGAGGCGCGCACGGCGGGCATCCGCGCCCTGAACAGCCTTCGCCAGGCCCAGCGCTGCCTGGACAGCGCCCGCGGCTGGGGCGTGCTGGATATACTGGGCGGCGGGCTGATCACCAACCTGGTGAAGCATTCCAAGCTCAGCGACGCTCAGCGCTGCGTCGACCAGGCCCGGTACGACCTGGACGTCTTCCGCCGCGAGCTCGCGGACGTGAACGTGCCGGATGTGCAGATCGACGGCTTTCTGAGCTTCGCCGACTTCTTCTTCGACGGCTTCCTGGCCGACTTCATGGTGCAGTCAAGGATCAACGAATCCCGCGCGCGCCTGGAGGACGCCTGCCGCCGCGTGGAGGACGTGCTGCGGATGCTGCCGGAGGTTTGAAAGGGTTTGACAGGCGACGCCCCCGGAGCCGGGCTCCGGGGGCGTCGCCTGTCATAGAGCAGGAACGCAAACGTTTGTGGAAAAAGCGTCCTTTCTCGTTCCGGAACAGGGGTCTTCCCGGCGGCGCGCTTCCCCGCCCACATCCGCGTTTTTGCCCGTAATATTTGAAATCATGCCAAAATACCGGCAATTTGCCATTGACGGCGCCGGTTTTCTTTGATATAATCAGATTACGGATTTAACGGAAACGTATCCGTTCGTTTGCGAAAGTCAGACCGGGACCTGCGCGAAAGATGAGGCGATGGCGCGTGAAGCACAGCAAGATCAAGTATCCCATGACCCGGGAGCGCCTGAAGAACCAGTTTTTGAACGTGGTGAAGAACCCGTTCAACATGATCGTGTTCTTCAGCCTGATCATACTGTTCTGCCTGATCGTGATCCCGCTTTTGCAGATGATCGCCTCCACGTTCACGGCCTCCAAGAGCGAGGTGCGCCGCATCGGCGGCAAGGCCGGCGACTTCACGCTGTACTACTGGCGCTACATACTCGTCAGCAACCTGGCCTCCGCCACGCTGTGGGAGCCGCTGAAGAATTCGCTGATCATCGGCGCGTTCACGGTGCTGGTGTCGGTGCCGCTGGGCGCGGTGCTGGGCTGGCTGATCGTGCGCTCGGACATCCCGTGCAAAAAGCTGCTGGGCATGCTGGTGGTCATCCCCTACATGATCCCGTCATGGTGCAAGGCGCTGTCTTGGCTGGCCGTGTTCAGAAACGAGCGCTCCGGCGCGCTTGGGTTCCTGGCGGGCCTGGGCATGAAGATACCGGACTGGCTCGCCTACGGCCCTGTGGCCATCGTGCTGTGCATGTCGCTGCACTACTACGCCTTTTCCTATATCAATGTATCCTCGGCGCTGCGCTCCATCAACTCCGAGCTGGAGGAGATGGGCGAGATCTGCGGCGCCAGCAAGCCCCAGATCCTGCGGCGCATCACGCTGCCGCTGGTGCTGCCCAGCATACTCTCCTCGATCATCATGACGCTGTCCAAGTCCATCGGCACCTACGGCGTGGCCGCGAACCTGGGCAACCGCATCGGCTACTACACGCTGGCCACCAAGATGAAGGTGTTCATCAGCGACGGCCCCCAGAACGTGGGCTATGCCATGAGTCTGGTGCTGATCGCGCTGGCCGCGCTGATCATATTCTCCAACCAGCGCATCATCGGCGTGCGAAAGTCCTACGCCACCATCGGCGGCAAGGGCGGGCGCTCCACCGACATGCGGCTGGGCAAGGCCAAGGTGCCGCTGATGCTGTTCCTGGCGCTGTTCCTGGTGATGGCCATGGTGATGCCCATGTTCGTGCTGGTGATGGAGACCTTCCAGATCACCACCGGCAACGGCTACGGGCTGAACAACCTGACGCTGTACAACTGGATCGGCACCGTGGACCAGGCGCAGAAGTACACCAGCTACCCCGGTATCTTCCAAAACCCGGAGTTCGGGCGCAGCATGTGGAACACCATACGCCTCACGTTCCTCGCCTCGATCATCACGGCGCTGTGCGGCCAGTTCCTGGGCTACATCTCCACCCGCGGCCGCGGCAGGTGGTACGGGTCGCTGACGGAGCAATTGGTGTTCATACCGTATCTGATGAGCGGCGTGGCCTTCTCCACGATGTACTTCGCCATGTTCTCCCGCCCGCACCTGGGCGGCCTGATGCCGTCGCTGTACGGCACCTTCACGCTGATCGTGCTCACCAGCGTGGTCAAGCACTTCCCGTTCGCCAGCCGCTCCGGCACCGCGAACATGATGCAGATCTCCACCGAGCTTGAGGAGGCCGCCACCATCAACGGCGCGTCGTTCTGGCAGCGCATGCGCAAGGTCGTGCTGCCGCTGGCCAAGAACGGCTTCGTCTCCGGCTTCATGCTCACGTTCATCTCCATCGCCAAGGAGCTGGACCTGATCATCATCATGATGGACAAAAAGACGCAGACCATGTCCTACCTGGCGTTCACCTATTCCCAGGAGGGCTACAACCAGATGGCCGACGCGATTTCGGTGTGCGTGCTGTTCTTCATACTGGTCTGCTACATCGTCGCCAACCGCTTCGGCGCGGACATCGGCAAGTCCTGGTAGCGCACAGCGCCCAACACCACAGAGAGGGAGTCTGGCAACATGAGCAAGATCGAGCTTATCAACATCAACAAGTACTACGGCGACAACCACGTGCTGAAGGACTTGACGCTGACCATCGAGGACGGCGACTTCATGACGCTGCTCGGCCCCTCCGGCTGCGGCAAGACCACCACGCTGCGCGTGATTTCGGGCCTGGAGCGGCCCCAGGGCGGCGTGATGCTGATCGACGGCAAGGAGGCCATCGACGCGGCCAAGGCCTTCTACCTGGAGCCCAGCAAGCGCGGGCTGAACCTGGTGTTCCAGTCCTACGCGCTGTGGCCCCACATGACGGTGTACGAGAACATCGCCTTCGGGCTGAAGATCCAGAAGCTGCCCAAGAGCGAGGTGGAGACGCGGGTGCGCGACGCCCTTCGGATGATGCGCATCGCCGAGTACGAAAAGCGCTACCCCAACGAGCTGTCCGGCGGCCAGCAGCAGCGCGTGGCCATCGCCCGCGCCGTGGCCTCGAACCCCAGGCTGCTGCTGTTGGACGAGCCGCTTTCCAACCTGGACGCCCGGCTGCGCATCGACATGCGCTCCGAGCTGCTGCGGCTGCACCGCGACCTGGGCACCACGATCATCTACGTGACCCACGACCAGGTGGAGGCGCTGACCATGTCCACGAGGATCGCCCTGTTCAAGGCGGGCGAGCTCAGCCAGGTCTCAACGCCCGTGGAGCTGTACATGAACCCGGTGGATTTGCAGGCGGCCGACTTCATCGGCAACCCCCGCATCAACTTCATCGAGGGCAAGGCCACGGTACAAAACGGCGGCCTGCATGTGACCAGCGCCCTGGGCGAGCACCTGTTCCCAAAGTCGGACATGACGAACGAGCCCACGCCCTCCGGCACCTTCGACGTGGTGGTGGCCGTGCGCCCGGAGCAGATCCGCATATTCACCCAGCCCGCGCCGGACACGCTGCCGGTGACGGTGTACGCCAGCCAGCCCGCCGGCTCCGAGACGCTGGTGTCGCTGCAGGCCGGCGGCAGCGACTTCCTGGCCAAGCAGCTGGGCCTGGTGCACTACCAGATCAACCAGCAGCTGTACGTGGGCATCGCGCCGGAGAAGATCAACGTGTACGACACCAAGTCCACCCGGCTGATCAAGCGCGCGCGGATCGACGACGTGGACCTCTGATTTCCGTACCCTGCGCCGCGGTGCGGCGTTTATGCAGTATGACCCAATGCGAAAGGAGTAGACAACCATGAAGGGTAAGCTCATTGCCTGGCTGCTGGCGGCGGTCCTGATCGTCAGCTGCGTCACTGCCGCGCTGGCGGAGGAGGCCAAGTTCGGCCCCATCTACGACGAGTGGAGCGAGAAGACCGACGAGGAACTGTACGAGGAAGCCAAGGCCGAGGGCGGCGAACTGACGGTGTACGCCACCTCCTCCAAGATGCTGAAGGCCGAGGAGAAATTCGAGGAAGCCTGGCCCGGCATCGACCTGGTCATCTACGACCTGGATCAGGACGAGGTGCTCAGCAAGTGCAAGACCGAGGCCGAGACCGGCAACATCACCGCCGACGTGCTGCAGGCCAAGGACGTGAACGGCGACGTGTTCTTCGACTTCTACGAGGAGGGCTATTGCACCGCCTTCTATCCGAAGGACATCTGCGCGCACATCGACGAGGGCCTGCTGCGCTACGGCTACCCGCTGTACGCCTCCCAGTCCTTCTGGTACTACAACACCGAGGCGTTCCCGGACGGGAGCCCCGTGAACAACTGGTGGCAGATCATCGAAAAGGATGAGAACGGCAACCAGAAGTACCGGCTGTTCACCAAGGAGATCGGCCAGGAGACCGCCTACCTGTCGCTGTTCGCCAGCTTCATCGTGAACGCGGATCAGATGGCCGCGGCCTATGAGGCCGCCTACGGCGAGCCCCTGGAGTACACCTACGACGCGTCCTCCTTCGAGTTCCCCGTGCCGGAGAACAACGCGGGCGTCGAGTACCTGTGGCGCTTCTCCCAGATGAAGATGACCTTCATCGGCGACGGCGACGAGCTGGTGCTGGCCGTGCACAACTCCACCGCGGACGACCCGGCCCTGTGCCTGGCCTCCGGCGGCAAGATCGGCAACCGCGACGAGTCCGGCTACAACATCGGCTGGTGCGTGGGCCTGGCCCCCTACACGGGCCTGCAGAACTGCGAGTACATGTACACGGTGGAGGGCGGCGGCAATCCCGCGGGCGCGCGCCTGTTCATCCGGTTCATCACCGGCGGCGTCGACGGCAAGAGCGGCGGCCTGAAGCCCTTCCAGAAGGAGGGCAACTGGGTAGTGCGCGACGACGTGGAGTCCGACTGGAACCCGGCGTCCCTGGCCGAGTGCGGCGCCATCGAGGGCGACCTGGAGGCCATCTACGGCGTGTACCTGGACACCCAGGACATGTGGACCTACTGGCTGTCCAAGAACCCGAACATGTAAACCATCGTCGAACGAAAGCGGAGGGGAAGGTTCGAGGCCTTCCCCTCACGCTTCGCGCGAGGTGTTGAATGAGCAACAGGGATTCTCGGGCGGAGCGCTTCTGGAGCGCGTTCCGCTTCACGGAAAACGGCAGGCCCAAGAGCGGCTTCGGCGTGTACACCTTTTCGCTGAGCCTGCTCTACGCGGCGGTGTATTTCGCGTGCTACGAGGGCGCGATACGGCTGCTCAGCGGGCCGCTGGAGCCGCTGCCCGCCTGGGCGGCGAACCTGCTGATCGCCCTGCCGGCCAGCCTGACCGGCGCAGCGCTGTGCTGCCTGCCCCACCGCTTCTTCTCCGACAAGCGGCTGGTGTTCGGCGGGCACCTGTGGCTGTGCGCCTACGCGGCGGCGGTGCTGGTGATCATGCTGATCCTGCTGGGCTTCACCGAGGCCTACGGGGCATTCTTGACGTTCTTCAGCTGGTTCGTACTGCCGCCGGTGGGCCTTGGCACGGCGATTTCGGCGCTCCTGATGCGCGCAAGCCGCGCGTCCGCGCCGCCGCCGGAGCCTGAACCGGAGTGGCGCAAATACGTCGGCCGGAGAGGCTGACACGCGAGGGGATGAGACAGATGATTACGACGGTCCTGTTTGACATGGGCGGCACGCTGGAGGACATCTGGGTGGACGAGGCATCCACCGTCCGCGCCATCGCGACGCTGGATGAGATGCTGAAGGGCTGGGGCCTCAACACGGGCGTGGACCGCGACGCGCTGCGCCGGTCGGTGGACGCGGGCTGGAAGCGCTACGACGCGGTGCGCTGCGTGGGCGACGTGGAGCTCAAGCCCGTGGAGATCTGGTGCGACTATGTGCTGACGGACTTCAGCTTCCCCCGGGAGGCGCTGGCCCCCCACTGCGAGGAGATCGCCCACATGTGGGAGGTCACCTACTACCACCGCTTCCTGCGGCCCCGGGTGGCCGAGATGCTGTCCGAGCTCAAAGCGCTGGGGCTGAAGCTGGGCGTGATCAGCAACACCGCCGCGCTGTACCAGGTGTTCGACACGCTGGAGGAGTACGGCATACGCGACTTCTTCCGGGACGTCACGCTGTCCTCGGTGACGGGCTTCCGCAAGCCCAACGGCAACATATTCACCGTGTCGCTGCGGCAGGTCCAGTCCAGGCCGGAGGAGTGCGTGTACGTGGGCGACACCCTGTCCCGCGACGTGGTGGGCTCCAAGCGCGCCGGCTTCGCCTGCGCCATACAGATCGGCTCCAAGCTGACCCGCGACAAGGATTCGCTGGTGGAGACCGACCTCGCGCCGGACCACATGATCTCCGACATCTATGAGGTGGCGGGAATCGTGCGGAATCTGGTAAGTGAGGAGTGAGGAGTTAGGAGTTAGGAGCACTGATTGGCTGACTTATACTCCTAACTCCTAACTCCTAACTCCTAACTCCTAACTCCTAACTCAACAAACGCCATCCGTTTGGGTCAGTCTGTCCTTGGCTTGCTGCAGCTGTTGCGCTCTACGATGCTGGGGGTCAGGATTCGGTGGGCGTAGCCGGACAGCTCGTTGCCGATCTTGTCCAAGAGCGCGTCCACCGCCATCGAGGCCAGCAGCTTCTTGGGCTGCTCCACGGTGGTCAGCCCGATCCGGGGCAGGCCGCCGTCGCGGATGTTGTCAAAGCCCAGCAGCGACAGATCCTCCGGGATGCGGATGCCCCGCTCCTCGGCGGCCTGTATGATGCCCAGCGCGTTGGTGTCGGTGGCCGCGAATATGGCGGTGTAGTCCATCGGCTGGGAAAACAGCTGCCGCGCCAGCTGGTAGCCGTACTGTATGGACGTGGACGTGAACGTGTTGTTCAGGCACCTGGGCGTCAGCCCGCAGGCCTCGCAGGCGGCCTGGTAGCCGTCGCTGCGCAGCTGGTGGGTGCTGCTGCCCCGGCGCTTGCCGAAGTACAGTATTTGCCGGTGCCCCAGCTTGTAGAGGTACTCCACCCCCATGTACGCGCCGCGGTAGTTGTCCACGGCCACGTAGCTCTCCGGCGCGTCCTTCAGGTTCTCGCCCAGGAACACCGTGGGGATTCGCGGCAGCAGCGCGCTGAGGGTATTATAGCTCTCCGTCTCCGCCGGCAGCAGGATCACGCCGTCCACCTTGCGGCTGATCATCAGCTCAAACAGGCCGCGCTCCTGCTCCAGGTTGCGCAGGGAGTTGCACAGCACGATGTTATAGCCCCGGGCGCGGGCCTGGCCGTCGATGTAGTAGGCCAGCTCGGACATGAAGGGGTTGGAGATGTCCGTGACGATCAGCCCGATCAGCTTGGTGCTTTTCATCACCATCGACCGGGCCACCGCGTTGGCGGTGTAGTTCATCTCCTCGCACAGGCGCACGATGCGCCGGCGGGTTTCCTCGCTGATGCCGGGGCTGCCGGACATGGCCCGGGACACCGTGGAATAGGAGACCCCCGCCGCCTTCGCCACATCCTTGATGGTCACTTGCTTCATTTTCCCGACGCTCCGTCGCGCAAATTTGCGCAAATATTTTCGTTGACATTCTATCACAGACGTTCCCGGATTGCAAGGCGTCGCAAACAAATCGGAAACGTTTGAACGAACGGAGGGATGACCGTGATACGAGCGGTGGTATTTGACCTGGGCGGCACGCTGCACCTGTGCAGCAGCACCCCGGAGCGCAAGCTGTGGTTCGCCCGGCGGCTGATTTCAAGGCTGGGCGAGTACGGCATAGCGCTGGACATCGGCCCCGAGGCGCTGGCCGCCCAGCTGGAGGAGAACGCGGAGCGGTACAAGTGCGACGTGGAGGCCTCGCTGCGGGAGCTGGACCCCACGGTCATCTGGAACGACTACTACCTGCGCCAGCAGAACCTGGGCCGGGAGGCGCTGGCGCCCATGGCGGAGGAATTGAGCTTCCTGTACGACTACGAGCGGGTGTGCAACCTGCGCCGGCCGCACCTGATCGACTGCATGGAGGCGCTGCGCAACGGGGGCCTGCGTATCGGCCTGATCAGCAACATCATCTCCCGCAGCATCGTGCCCCACTTCGTGGCGGAGTACGGCCTTTCCGACTACATGGAGTGCGTGATCACCTCGGCGGGCACGGGCATCCGCAAGCCGGACCCCGCGCTGTTTCGCATGGCGGAGCGGCAGCTGGGCCTCGCGCCCGAGGCGCTGGCCTACGTGGGCGACACGCTGTCCCGCGACGTGCGGGGCACCCGCGCCGCCGGCTGGCGGCTGGCGATACAGATTTTCAGCCCCAACGCCGCCCGGCGGGACGCGGGCATGGCCGAGCTGGGCTATAAGCCCGACTACAGCATCACCGATCTGATGGAGATTCCGGACATCATCGCCCGGGAGAACGGGAGGGAATGACATGGCGTTTGAAAACATCGACACCATCTTCTTCGACGTGGGCGCGACGCTGCGCTACGTGGTGGAGGACCCGGCGTTCGCCGCCGAGGCCGAGCGCGAGCTGATGGCGCTGGTGGGCGCGACCGAGCCCCACGACGCCTTCTTTGAAAAGTTAGAGGCGAACTGGAAGGCCTACCGCAAGCTGGCCAAGGGCCGCCTGCTGGACGTGAGCGAGATGGAGCTGTGGCTGCGCTACCTGCTGCCCGACTACCCCGCCGACCGCGTCGCTCCCAACGCCGCCCGGCTGACCCGCCTGTGGCGCGACCACGACGGCCGCCGCCTGGCCCACGAGGGCGTCGTCGATACGCTCCGGGCGCTGAAGGCCCGGGGCTACAAGCTGGGCATCATCGCCAACACCATCACCGAGACGGAGATCCCCGACTGGATGTGCCAGGCCCACGTGGCCGACTGCTTCCACACGGTGATACTGTCCTCCAAGGTGCGGCTGCGCAAGCCGGACCCGGCCATCTATCTGCTGGCGGCCCGCTGCGCCGAGTCCGTGCCGGAAAAATGCGCCTACGTGGGCGACAACCCGGTGCGCGACGTGGAGGGCGCGCTGGACGCGGGCTTTGGCTGCATGGTGCTGTTCGAGGACGCCGGCACCGCCGACCGGGAGGGCAAGGCCCCCACCAGGCAGCCCCACCGCCGGATCACCGCCATCCCCCAGCTGCTGGACATCTTCCCGGGCAGGGAGGCGGCCCAGGCATGATCAAAGGCGTATTTTTCGACCTGGGCGGCACGCTGCGCATCTGCGACCCGCTGCCCTGGCACCAAGCCGCCGCCCGCAGCCGCATGACCGAGCTGGCCGGCGCGGGCGACCCGGAGGCGTTTTTGCAAGAGATCGACCGGCGCTACGAGGAAAACTACCGCCCCTGGGCGCTGGGCGAGAACCGGGAATCCGGCGACTATGAGCTGTGGGCCAAGTGGCTGCTGCCCGAGCTGCCGGAAGAGAAGCTGCGCGAGATCTGCCACGAGATGACCTACCAGTACCGCCAGGTCAAGGGCCTGCGGCGCGTGGTGGAGGGCGGCTATGAGGTCATCCGCGCGCTGAAGGAGCGGGGCTACAAGCTGGGCATCATCTCCAACCTGATCGGCGAGTGTGAGATCCAGGACTGGCTGCGCCGCGACGGGCTGGAGCCGTATTTCGACGCGGTGGTGCTCTCGTCGGTGTGCGGCATCCGCAAGCCCGACCCGGAGCCCTACCGGATGGGCTGCCGGGCGCTGGGGCTGGCGCCGGGCGAATGCGCGTCCATCGCCGACAACCTGAACCGGGACATCGCCGGCGCGAAGCGGGTGGGCATCGGCGCGAACATACTGTTCATCAGCCCCCAAAAGCTGGCGGCCAAGGTGCTGACCGATGAAAACCGGCCGGACTACATCGTCCACCGCTTCACCGACATACTGGATATTCCGATACTGCAAGGGGGCTTTGGCGCATGATCGACACCATATTCATCGACCTGGGGGACACGCTGCGCGTCATCCGCAAGGACCCGGCCTACAGCCGCGCCGCCAAGGCGGACATCTGCCGGCTGCTGGGCGTGGAAACGGACCCGGAAATCTACTACCGGGACGTGATCGAGCCCCGCTACGACAAATACCGCGAATGGGCGCTGACCTTCTACTGCGAGGCGCCGGTCAAGACCCTGTGGACCCGCTGGCTGGCCTACGACCTGCCCCGGGAGCGGGTGGAGGCCAACGCCGACGCGCTGACCTGGGCCTACCGCAAGACCAAGGGCGAGCGGGTGGTGACCGACGGCGGCGTCGAGACCGTCAAGGCGCTGCACGCCCGGGGCTACACGCTGGGCATCGTCAGCGACCTGGTGGGCGTGGAAGAGGTGGACGACTGGCTGGACCGGGACGGCCTGCGACCCTGTTTCAAGACCGTGCAGCAGTCCTCGGTGTGCCTGATCCGAAAGCCCCACCCGGCCATCTACTACTACGCGCTGGACGAATGCGGCAGCGCGCCGGAGAACACCTGCTACGTCGGCGACAACCTGAACCGGGACATCGTCGGCGCGAAGGCCGCCGGGCTGGGCATGACGGTGGCCGTGCAGTACCCGGACAAGAAGCCCCAGCCGGTCACGGACGAGAACCGACCGGACCGCTTCATCACCCACTTTTCCCAGCTGCTGGAGCTGTTTCCGGCGCTGAACTGACAGGAGGCAAAGACATGGCAAACACAGATCGCGGCGCGCTGGCGCTGGCAAGGGCCGTACAGGCGGCCTACGACCGGGGGGAGACCGACTATTCCCTGTCGCCGATGGCGCGCGTGGACGCCGAGGGGCGTCCGGTGGGCAAGATCGCGGACGGCGACAGCGTGATCTTCTGCTGCCGCCGGGGCGAGCGGGAGATCGAGCTGACCGAGGCCTTCACCGACCCCGGCTTCGACAAGTTCCCCCGGGAGCGCCTGAAGGACCTGGAATTTGTGATCATGACCATGTACCACGAGAAGTTCAAGGACCTGCCCATCGCCTTCGCGCCGGAGAAGGTGCACCGGCCGCTGGCCCAGGCCATCAGCGAGGCGGGCCTTCGCCAGTTCCACTGCGCCGAGAGCGAGAAGTACGCCCACGTCACCTTCTTCTTCAACGGCGGCGAGAACCAGCCGTTCCCCGGCGAGGACGATTTGCGCGTGCCTTCGCCGAAGGGCATCCCCTTCGACCTGAAGCCGGAGCTGAGCCTGCCGGAGGTGGCTGAGCGGGTGATGGCCGCGGCGGAGCTGGGCTACGACTTCATACTGACCAATTTCGCCAACGGCGACGTGATCGGCCACACCGCCAACGCCGAGGCCAAGCTGACCGCCTGCCACGTGGTCAGCGAGACGGTGGCCCGCGTGGCCGAGGACGCCCGGCGCAAGGGCTACGTGGTGCTGGTCACCGCCGACCACGGCAACATCGAGACGCTGTACACCGAGGCGGGCAAGCCCCACGTGGCCCACACCACCAACCAGGTGCCCTTCTTGCTGATCGACCCCCAGGCGCGGCCCGCTTCGCTGCGCGACGGGCGGCTGGCCGACGTGGCCCCCACGGTGCTCTCGCTGCTGGGCCTGGAAAAGCCCGCCGAGATGACCGGCGAAAGCCTGATCGCCGGGGGCGGCGTGCGCGCGGAAAAGGTGATGCTGATCATCCTCGACGGCTGGGGCTACGGCAGCGGCGACGACAACGACGCCATCCACCTGGCCGACACCCCCGGCTGGGACGCGCTGCTTCAGCGCTGGCCCAACAGCCGCCTGGACGCCTCCGGCGAGGACGCGGGCCTGCAGGCGGGCAAGCCCGGCAACTCCGAGGCGGGCCACAACAACCTGGGCGCGGGCCGCGTGGTGGCCCAGGACGACGTGCGCATGGACCGGGCCATCAAAAACGGCGATTTCCGGCGCAACCCGGTGTTCCTGAAGGCCATCGACGACGCCCGCCGGGGCGGCCACCCGCTGCACCTGATCGCCTACCTGACCTACAAGTCCAGCCACGGCTGCATCGACTACCCGCTGATGCTGACCGAGATGGCCGAGGGCGTCGAGGTCTACCTGCACATCCTATTCGACGGCCGCAGCACGCCGCCCGGCAGCGCCCCGCAGCTGCTCGCCGAGCTGGAGGACAGGCTGAACGCCATCGGCCGCGGCCAGGTGGTGGACGGCATCGGCCGCGGCCTGGCCCTCGACCGCGACGGCAACTACGAGAAGGTGCGCAAGGCGTATGAGTGCATGGTGCTGGGGAAAGGGACACAGTATAAATAACAGGAGCGATCACATATGCAGCATTACGACCTTCTGATCCTCGGGCCCGCGACCCGGGACGTGAACATCGACTACACCGGCGAGGAGAGCCGGATCGTGGGCGGGGCGGTGACGTTCTGCACGCCCGCCGCGGCGGCCACGGGGGCGAAGGTGTTCGCCGCCGTCAAGGCCGCGCCCGAAGACGCGGAGGTGCCGCGGGCCTTCCGCCTGCCGCCGGAGGACATCGCCATACTCCCCTCCCGGCATACCACCGAGATGCGCAACCGCTACTTCACCGCCGACCGGGAGCGGCGGGAGGCGCTGTGCGCGGCCCAGTCCGACCCGATCACGCCCGACGAGGTGCCGGACATCCCGCGCAGAATGACGCACCTGGCGGGCCTTCTGTACGGCGATTTCCCGAACGAACTGATCGAGGCGCTCACCGGCAACGGCCTTCTGACCTGCGACATACAGGGCTTCCTGCGCCGCAACGAGGGCGGCAGGCTCATATTTCGCGACTGGGAGGACAAGCGCAAGTACCTGCCCTGCTTTGACATACTGAAGGCCGACGCCGCCGAGGCGGAGATCCTCACCGGGCTCTCCGACCGCCGGGAGGCCGCGCGGCAGCTGATCGAATGGGGCGTTCCGGAGGTGCTGATCTCCCACAACAGCGAGATGCTGGCCTTCGACGGCAAGCGCCTGTGCGCGTACCCGGTGACCTCCCGCAACCTCAGCGGCCGCACCGGCCGGGGCGACACCGTGTTCGGCAGCTACATCGCCATGCGCGCGCTTGGCAGCGACATCGACGCGGCGCTGCGCTACGCCACCGCCTGCGTGTCCCTGAAGATGGAGACGCCCGGCCCCTTCGCGGGCACCCGGGCCGACGTTGAGGCGTATATGTGGGAAATTGGGCTTTAGAAGTGCGGCGTGTGGGATTCAGAGGCAAATCTCTGATGGGATTTGTCCTCACCGTTCCACTTCTTATTCATAATCCAGTTATGTCCCCCTTTGCGTTTTCGATTTCTTTTTCCTTCACTTTTTCTTCAACGGCAACAAGTTTATCTTCTGCGCCTGGTGCCATATATATGATATGAACACCTAACGCATTGTTTATTCCTAAAAATCCACCATCCTCATTCACCCAATAAGAGAACTTGTTACCCCATGTCTTTTCAACGATATCCTTATCTGACGTTTCCCCATAAATAGATTCCAGCTTACTGACCAAATCATTATAGCAGGCTTCAGTATCTGTGACATCCATAATGTATACTGCCATATATAACTGTGCTGCATTATCTGTTTTATAGTCAGAAGGACATATATTATCAGGATTCCACATCATATACAATGTCACTTGGGAAACAGAATATCCCGCAACATCAGGAACCGAATAGAAATATATCTCACCTCCACAATTCATCTGGCTATTCGCAAACATTTCCAAAGATGAATAAACAATATTCCAATGTGGAGTTGAGTCTAATCCTTCTATGAAGTAATCATCTTGCCATTGCAAATCAAATCCACGCTCTTTTGCTGCATTAACAACAGTATTGTAATCTGAATACCAATCAAAGCCTGGAAAAGCTATCTCCACATCTGTATTTGCTTGTGGAAGTGGACACGGACTAGCAAGTGCACAAGTTAAGAAAGGCCACATTAAAACAATTATGATTGAAATCAGTTGCTTCATTCCGACTCCCCCATAATTTCATTAAGGCTATCTGTTAAAAACACTATTGTATAGTATTCAAGTCTTATAGCCTTTCCTTTATATTCAAAATACGCTTTTGTTGTTGGTAGCGTATACGAAATAGCGATCTCATTGAGTAATCTATCAACAGTAGGGATAGAAATATCTACAGAATAATCTTTAATCAATAACTGGTATATCTCAATTGTTGATGTGTGCGGTAACATTTTCTTCTCAGAGTGTTCATTCCATCTCTTTTGTATTTGTTTCATTAGGTATAGTATTCTCAAATGCATAGAACTATCCTTCATAACCTATCTACTCCTTATTTATTTGTCTTCTTGACAACGTCTCAAAACGTTGTCTCAACAGCTTTTAGCAACCCTTACAGCTTTCCTACATTGCCTCCGCTGACGCAGACCGCCCTTTTCCTTGAATAATCCATCCCGATCAAGTGACAATCATACACATTACTCCAGTCAGAAATAGTGTTTTCACCACCAAATTAGTAAAATTTCACAATAACGTTTTCTTAGTTATAGCACATCATGCTACTGTTTGTCAATACTGATATATTTATTGTGAAGTCTAAATGGAAGGGACGGTTTGTGCGAAAGCCAAGTATGCGCAAACAGATAAAAAGCAATCATGTCATTGAACATGGCAGTAGAAGGGAAGGGAATGCATATTCAACTGTTTTAGGAATGGAACCGGCGGTAAATAGAATATACCTCTGTAGAGTAAGGTATATAGCACGTATAGCAGTTTTCTGGTTACAGCAATAATCACTTTCTTAGGCTCAGACGGCATTGTCTGGGCCAAAATGATTTTAAGACTCGCTGTTGCGTGTTTTCACAGCAGCCCATGCGCATTGAACAAGAACGATCTCACATAATGATTGCCATGGAGGATTTTGCGATTGATTATTAAATCAACAGAATCATTGTTGTTTGATTGAATAATGCTCCATCTTCATGTTCTGCGTCTGACAAAGATCCTTCGGTTCGCACTGTATGACACCGATGCGCGGTACTCTCCTGAACAGAGCGAAGGTATTATCAACAGGTTGCAAGAATCGTACTACACTTTGCCTCTTGACAAACTAAAACTCAACATTCTTTACTCATTAGAACTTCTCCCCCATCACCAGCGGGTTCCACTTCTGGCTCCGGTAGTGGAGTACAAACAGCACGAACAGCAATATGTTGTGGGCGATCATCGCGCCCCAGGCGGCGGTGAGGCCCAGGCCGAATGCGCGCGTCAGTATCGCCGTCCCGGCGACCCGCAGGCCCCACATGCCCACGATGTTGCAGCCGAAGGCGTACATCGTGTCCCCCACGCCCATGAATATGCCCTCCAGCACCACCGCCACGCCGTACAGCGGCTCGGTGACGGCCACCATCCGCAACACCGTCGTGCCCAGGCGGATCACCGCCGGATCGGGGGTAAACATCGCCATCATCCGCGGGGCCAGCAGAAACAGCGTCGCGCCGGAGACGGCCATCAGCGCGGGCTCAAGAATCAGCAGCGTGCGGGTGATGGCCTTCATGTAATCCCGGTCCTTCATGCCGCCGGCGTTGCCCGAGAGGGTGGCGGCGGCGGTCTGTATGCCGTAGGCCGGTATGTAGAACGCCGACTCGGCGGTGTTGGCGATGCTGTGGGCCGCGGTGGCCACCGTGCCCAGGGCGTTGATCAGCGAGGCGAAGGCCACGTAGCCGAACGACGTGCCGAAGCGCTGCAGCGCCGCGGGCACCGCCACCTTCAGGCAGGGCTTCATGATGCTCCAGTCCGGCCTCAGGCTCCGGCCCCGGGGGGAGAGGGTCGGGTGCCGCCACAGCGCCTGGGTCATCGCCACGCCGCCCACGGCGAAGCCCGCCGCCGTGCCGATGGCCGCGCCGGTGACGCCCAGCCCCGCGCCGGGCACGCGCACCGTCAGGCCCAGCAGCGTCACGCTGCGCGTCTCATAGATCAGCAGCCAGTTGAGGATCACGTTCACCAGGTTCACCAGCAGGTTCACCTTCATCGGCGTGCGGGTGTCCCCGGAGGCCCGCAGCACCGTGCCGAAGATCACCGTGGCCGCGCGCAGCAGCATCGGCGAATAGATGATGAAGAAATACCGGGCGGCCGTCTCGCGGATCTCGGGGCTGGCGTTCATCCAGCCGGGGATGTAGGGGCTGAGCAGCAGCGTGAGCGCGGTAAACGCCAGGCCCGAAGCCAGCGCCGCCAGCACCGACTGGGCCACAGCCCGGGCGGCGTTTTCGTAGCGCCGCGCGCCGAACTCCCGGGCGATGTAGGCCAGAAAGCCGATGCCCAGCGCCGACAGGGTGCTGCCCACCATCCAGTTGATCGTCACCGTCGCGCCCACCGCCGCCGTGGCCGCCGCGCCCAGGCGGCCCACCATGGCCGAATCCACGTACTGGGCCGCCACCTGCAACAGCTGCTCCAGCATCGTGGGCCAGGCCAGCGCCAGCACGATCCACAGCGTGCGCCTTTTCCCGTTCACCGTCTTTTGCAAGCCGAACACAACCTCCCGTCGGCCACCATTATAATGGCCGCCCCGCCCCGCCGCCATCATTCCCCTGTTGAATCGGCGTAAAACCGCGGGACGTGCCCTTTCAAAGCACGCATTGACCGATTCAGGGCCGATACCGCAAATTTCGATTGATTATTTGAGTAACACCGCAATTTTTGACTACCCGAACTCTTCACAAATCCGACGATTTGTGGTATTATTGATACAACTCAATTTGAAGGAGGATGTACCCATGAAGAAACTGTTAGCTGCCCTGTTGGTCGCGCTTCTGGCGCTGAGCTGCGTTGCCGCGCTGGCCGAACAGACCACCCTGACCATGTGGTGTATCGCCACCGAATCCGACGCGAACCGCCCCGCCTACGAGGCCGCCATCGCCGAGTACGAGGCCGCCCATCCCGACGTGAAGATCGAGTGGGAAGCCTTCGAGAACCAGTCCTACAAGACCAAGATCAAGTCCGCCATGGCCGATCCCGACTCCCTGCCGGACATCTTCTTCACCTGGGCCGGCGCCTTCCTGGGCGACTTCGTGGACATGGGCACTGTCTACTGCCTGGATGACATCTATCCGGCGTTCGCCGAGAGCCTGCCCGAGGTTATGACCCAGAACGCCTCCTACGGCGGGAAGAAGTACGGCGTGCCGCTGACCATGAACATCGTCACGCTGTTCGCCAACATGGACCTGCTGGCCCAGGCCGGCTGGGATCATGTGCCCCAGACCTACGAAGATCTGACCGCCTGCTGCAACGCGCTGGTCGCCGCCGGCATCACCCCCTTCGGCTGCGCCGGCAAGGAGACCTGGTGCGTGACCGAGTACCTGGAGCCCATCATCGAGAAGACCATCGGCTACGAGGCCCTGAACGAGGTGTTCGCGGGCCGTCAGACCTGGAATGACGAGGGCATCGCCGCTTCCGTCAGCACCTTCCAGGACATGATCAACGGCGGCTACTTCGATCCCAACGGCATCGCCCTGAGCAATGACGAAGTCAAGGCCAACTTCATCGCCGGCAAGTACGCCTTCTATCAGAACGGCTCCTGGAACTGCGGCGAGGTCAACGACGCCGAGGGCAACTTCCAGGTCGCCCTGTTCCCCGTGATGAACGCCGAGAAGGCCACCTACGGCCAGGTCATCGGCGGCCCGTCCGACACGCTGGCGGTTTCCGCTTCCTCCAAGAACGGCGAGCTGGCTGCCAACGCCGCCATGGAGCTGGGCAAGGCCATCTGCCACTACGGCTATCTGGCCGGTTCCGGTCTGCCCGCCTGGACGCCCGACTATGACACCAGCGCCGTGAAGCCCCTGGTGGCCGCCGTTGCGGACATCGTGGCGAACGCGGAGGGCATGGTGCTCTTCGGCGACACCGCTATGAGCGCTGACGCTGCCAACACCTATCTGGACTATGTGGGCCAGGTGTACGGCGGTGACATCGACGGCGCCGGCTTCATCGCCGGTCTGGCTGCCGACCTGCAGTAATCCATACAGATTCATTCCGCGGTTACGCGTTAGAATGAAAGAAGAGACGGTCTCGCAAGGGATCCAATCCCGAGAGGGACCGTCTCCCTCTTTTTTTGAAAGGGTGCTCCAACCATGAAAAGACCACTCTCCTACAAGCTGAGTATCCTGGCATTCCTGCTGCCGGCGCTGATCCTGTTCATCGGCGTGCTGGTCGCGCCGATCATCATGTCGGGCTACTACAGCTTCTTCAACTGGGGCGGCCCCGGCAAGGTGGCCGAGTTCATCGGCCTCGGGAACTACCGGGAGCTGTTCACCAGCAACTCCATCAAGTTCATGCGCGCGCTGGGCAATTCCCTGCTGCTGGCGCTGTTCTCGGTGGTCATTCAGCTGCCCCTGGCGCTGCTGCTGGCGCTGAAGCTGGGCAAGAAGATCCCCGGCGAGCGGGCCTTCCTGTCCATCTACTTCATGCCCGTGCTGATCTCCACGGTGGTCATCGGCCAGCTTTGGCTGAAGATCTACAACCCCGACTACGGCGTGCTGAACATGCTGCTGCGGTCGCTGGGGCGCGACGATTGGGCGAAGATCTGGCTGGGCGACAAGAAGGTGGCGCTGTGGGCCTGCTTCGTGCCGATCCTGTGGCAGTACGTGGGCTATCACATGCTGCTGATGTACGCGGGCGTCAAGGGCGTGCCGCCGGAGCTGAACGAGGCGGCGATGATCGACGGCTGCACCGAGAGCCAGGTGAACCGCTACATCGTCATCCCCTACATCAAGCCGATATTGCGCGTCAGCGTCATCTTCGCGGTGACCGGCTCGCTGAAGTCCTTCGACCTGATCTACGTGCTGACCAACGGCGGCCCCAACCACGCCACCGAGGTGCCCAGCACGCTGATGATCAGCATGCTGTTCCTGCGCAACCGCTACGGCATGGGCAGCACCATCGCGGTGATGCTGATACTGCTGTGCTTCGCGTTCGCGCTTCTGATCAGTCTCGCGTTCAGGGAGGATAAGTGATATGAATACGACCATGACGAAGAAATATCCTCCGATGGAAGTCAAAAAGAGAAGGATCATCCACGTGTCTGACGTGCTGGCCTACGCGGGGCTCATCCTCTGGGCGATCATCTGCCTGTTCCCGGTGTACTGGATGCTGACCTTCTCGCTGAAGAACAACACCGAGATCTTCGGCGAGAACGTGATCGGCCTGCCCCGCTACTGGATCTGGAGCAACTACAGCCAGGCGCTGAACACCGGGCACATGTACCGCTACTTCCTGAACAGCGTGATCGTCGCCGCGGCGACGATACTGATCACGCTGATCGCCAGCTTCATGGCCACCTACGCCATGACGCGGCTGGTGTGGAAGGCGCGCAAGGCCATGAACAAGTTCTTCATGCTGGGCCTGACGATACCGATCCACGCCTCCATCGTGCCGATCTATGTTTCACTGTCCAAGCTGCACATGCTCTCGACCTACTGGGCGGTCATCATCCCCTACTCCGCGTTCTCGCTGGCGATGGGCATACTGATCTCCACCGGCTTCATGGGCGACATTCCCTATGACCTGGACGAGGCGGCCTCCATCGACGGCTGCGGCATCTGGGGCACGTTCCTCAAGATCATCGCGCCGCTGATGCTGCCGGCCGTGGCCACGGTGGGCATCTACACGTTCCTGCAGTGCTGGAACGAGCTGATGTTCGCCAACGTGTTCATCAGCAAGGACGCCATCAAGACGCTGCCCGTCGGCGTTCAGGCGCTGTCCGGCCAGTACACCACCGACTGGGGCCCCATCGGCGCAGCCCTGTCGCTGGCGACCATCCCGACGCTGCTGGTGTACGTGTTCCTGTCGAAGCAGATTCAGGAGAGCTTCATCGCCGGCGCGGTGAAGGGGTAACTCAATCCAACGCAAACGGCCCTTCCGAAGTATCGGAAGGGCCGTTTGCGTTGGATTTATATCTGCCGGCACAGCGCCAGGAAGTATCTAACCACCGCGCTGCCGTCCACGGTGTCTTGTCGCGCGTGCGCAAGGCACATGCGCTCCGGGTGCCACTGCACGCACAGTATGGGCAGGCGTTCGTGCTCCAGCGCCTCGACGACGCCGTCCGCGCTGTATTGTGTGACCGCGAGGCCCTCGCCGAGCCTGTCCACCCCCTGGTGGTGGGAGCTGTTCACCGGGAACGCTTCGCCGTACAGGCCGCACAATACGCTCCCCGGCGTCGCCTTCGTGGCGTGGACCCTGTCCTCGCTGCCGCCCCCGCGGCTGTGGACCGCCGCCTGGGGCAGGTGCTGGATCAGCGTGCCGCCGAAGTACACGTTGACCAGCTGGTGCCCCCGGCAGATGCCCAGCACCGGCCTGCCCGCCTTCACAAAGGCGCCCAGCGCGGCAAACTGCATATCGTCCAGCGCCGAATCGACGTACAGACACCCGGCGTCCGCCTGCCCGTACCGCGACGGCTCGATATCGCCCCCGCCCGGCAGCAGCAGCCCGTCGAACCCCTCCGCGTCCACGTTCGCCCCCACGCCCACCGGCAACGCCCCCAGCGCCGAGAGAACGTCGGCGTAATTGGCGTAGCGCGTCAGGTCAGGCACCGGTATGGCGATCCGACAAAGCATAGTATCATCTCCTAAAGCGGTATCTCCACCACCTGCGCCATCTTCGTCAGGCACTGCTCGATCTGGGTGGTGATCTCGGTCACCATGCGCTCGGTGATCTCGGCGTTCTTTTCGTTTTCCAGGTTGCTGTAGAAGTTGGACTTGACCTCCTCGGTCAGATGGTCGATGCGGGCCTCGAAGTGGCTGCGGGGCACCAGCTTGCGCATGGGCTTGGGGATGTCCATGTTCATGAACACCTGCTGCATCTTGTCCTTGCCCAGGAACAGTATCAGCAGCGACAGGATCGCCCCCGCCAGTATGCCGGAGACGCCGCTGGACACCAGGGCCAGGCCGCTGCCGCCGCAGATCAGGCCGACGATGATCGATATGATCGTGTTGATCAGCCACGTGAGCCCCTCCACGGCGAACACGTCCCGGGCGTCGATGCGGATGTCCACGTCGGAGAGCGAGAAGTAGGAATTCAGGCTCATGGCCCGGTAGGGCACGTTGTGGCGCACGCAGATGGGCATGGTCTTCTCCTCCACGTCGTAGGCCACCGGCTTCAGCCACTCGGTGATGGGCTTCACCAGCAGCGCCTGGGCCTCGTCGGAATGCAGCCACGCCTCGATCTCCTTCTGAACGATGGCGTCGATGTCGGAGAGGCGCGCGATGTCGCCGTCGCGCCAGCGGTCGAACACCGGCAGCGCCACCCGGCGCAGTATCGGCGCCACCAGCGCCTCCACCACCCGGCGGTACAGGTCGTCGATGCGCCCTTCGACGATCTGCTCCACGGCGCTGGAGTCGATCAGCTCCTCCACCTCCTTGCGGAACTGGCGCAGCTCCTCGTCGATGCGGCCGCTCCAGGCCAGGCCCCGGGACACCGAGAACTCCGGCTCCGCGCCGGTGATCACCACGGCCTCCGGGAACACCGACTGGCACCACTCGCGTATGGCGGGCAGCTTGGACACGCCGCCGGTCAAAAACAGCAGCTCGGGCCGGTGGTCGCTGAGCTTCGCCCGCAGCTGGCGCAGGCTCTCGCAGAAGGCCTCGCGGAACGAGCGTCCATCCAGCTGGGGCACGCCCTGGTTCAGCACGCGGTCCGCGATGCGCGCGTTCAGCCGCAGTGTGAGCCGCGCGCCGTCGCCGGAGAGGATCCGCACGGTCTTGCGGCAGTCGTTGTCCTGCCAGTATTCCTCGTCGGAGAAGTACTGCTCCTTCAGCCGGCGCGCGGCGAACTCGCAGTAGCTGCGCCAGGGCGGGCTGGCTTCCAGCGCCCGGCGCACCGCGTCCGAATCCTCGCTCAGGCGGATGGATTCCTCCAGCAGCACCTCGTCCATGATGCCGCCGCCCAGCCGCACCTCGCCCGCCGTCTGCAGCTCCACCTCGTGGCCGCCCAGTATGAAGGCGAAGTCCGTGGTGGAGGAGCCGATGTCCACCACCAGCACCGGCTTGGACATGATGTCGTAGCCCACCTGGAAGTGCTTGGACTGGCACGCGCTGATCAGCGCCGCCCGGGATTCCGACACGATGCGCGCCGGCGGATAGCCCACGTCCTCGAATATGCGGCGGTAGCGCTCCCGGGCCGCCCGGTCCCAGCCCGCGGGACAGCCGATGTAGAAGCAGCAGTCCTCGTTTTGCACCAGGCTGCCGTCGGCGTACAGCTCGCCCAGCACGCCCGCGGCAAAGCGCCGGACGTCCTTCTCGCTCTGCGGGTCCGTCAAAAACAGGCTCTTGAAGCGCAGGCTGCGCTTGACGGCGTTGGTGTCGTAGCAGGCGCTCTCGCCGATCAGCAGCTCGCCGCTCTCCAG
>JAFYBB010000238.1 GCA_017540445.1 Clostridia bacterium
CTGAGAGGGAGGCTTTGGCCCGTTTCGCCGCCAAAAGGCTCCCTCTCAGAGGGAGCTGGCAGCCGCAGGCTGACTGAGGGAGTCCGTTGTCATCCCACAAGAAAACGTGAAGAACCAAAAAGAAGTCCGGTCCGGATGCTTCCGGACCGGGTTTCTTTTGAGGGATAGAGGAGATTACTTGTTGTCCGCGGTCACAGCCTGGGCTGCGGTCCGGCCGGACACGAAGATCTCGACGATGGCGTTGCCGCCCAGGCGGTTGCCGCCGTGGATGCCGCCGGTGACCTCGCCCGCCGCGTACAGGCCGGGGATGATCTCGCCGTCAGCGTTCAGCACGTGGCGGTCGATGTCCACCTTCAGGCCGCCCATCGTGTGATGGGTGGAGGGCGCCATCAGGCGGATGGTCAGCAGCGTGTTGTCCAGGTCATAGGACTCCACGTTGTAGCTGCCGTCCTCGTTCTTCTCCACGTTGCCCACGGTGCGGGAGGCGATGGCCTTGCCGCAGTCGGGGTACTCGCCCTGCCCCATCACAGCCATGTCGTAGTCGCGGATGGTCTGGATGACGACCTCGGGATCGGCGGTCACGCCCAGCTCCTCGAACAGCGCTGGCAGCTCGGCGATCGTGCGGCGATAGTAGCGGCCCGGGAAGTCGCCCTCGGCCAGCTGCATCGGGGCGGGCATCATCTGCTCCTTGTTGTAGAACTCCAGGAACACGCCCTGCGTGCCGTTGACCTCCATGCCGTTCTTGAACTCAGCCAGGGACAGCACGTCGCGCTCGGAGCCCTCGTCCACGAAGCGGTGGCCGGTGGTGGGGTTGATCCAGCAGGCGTAGTTGCCGCCGCCGAAGGCCAGGTTGCCGTTGTCCACCCAGGAGATGGGCATCAGCTGCGTGAAGCCCATGCCGGTGGTGGCGGCGCCGACGGCCTCGGCCATCTTGATGCCGTCGCCGATCTGGCTGGAGCGGTTGGTGGTCTTGGTGGCCTTGGTCAGGTACTCGGTGGACCAGTACACGTTGCCGTCCAGCACCATGTCGATGTTCGCGGCATAGCCGCCGGTGGCCAGTATGACGCCCTTGGCGGCCTTGGCGGTCACCTCGGTGCCGTCGAAGTACACGGCCTTCACGCCGGTCACGCGGCCGTCCTCGACGATCAGGTCGGTGGCGGTGGTGCGGGTCATGATGCCGTTGATGTCGTTGGCTTCGTACAGGGTGGTCATGGGCGCGGCAAAGTAGCTGCCCCAGCGGCCCATCTCGGGTTCGCCGTCGCCGTCCAGGTCGATGGTGGAGCCGACGAACTCGTTCTCACGATACCACAGCGCGCCGATCAGGGTCTGCTGGCTGTCCTCGTGGAAGGTCGCGCCCTGATCCTCCAGCCACTCCTTCAGGCCCTGGCCGCCGTCGATGAACTGGCTCACCAGGTCCACGTCGCCGTAGATCCACTGGCTCTTGTCCGCGCTCTGGCGCAGGCCGCCGTAGTAGGTCTGGAACTTGTGCAGGTTCAGCGTGGAGAACAGCGTCAGCGTGCTCTCGTCGGCGCCCGCGTCCAGCTTGGGCTGCGCCCAATCCAGATAGGTCTGGATCTCGGCCTTCAGCTCCTTCAGGATGGGCAGGTACTCGGCGTGCACGCCGTGCTTGGACAGCTCCATGGCGTCGCCGGCCACGAACTCGTGGTCCTTGTAGTAGTCCTCGTCGAAGGGCTCCTCGGACCAGTTCAGGATCATCTTCAGCTCGTCGATGCAGCCCTTGACGCTCTTGACCTTGTCGTAGGTCTGGCCGTCGTGCTCGTACACGCCGGTCTCGGCGTCGGGATCGGCGGGATCCCACACCAGGTAGGGCATCACGGACTGGTACTGGCCGCCGGACACCAGGGTGTTGCCGCCGACCTCGGCGTTCTTCTCGATGACCAGCACGGTGTTGCCGTCCTGGGCGGCCTGGGCCGCGGCGGCCATGCCGGCGCCGCCCGCGCCGACCACGACCACGTCATACTCGACCTCGACGGGATCGGTCGCCACGTGCTCGATCTTGGCGGATTTGAAGGCGTCCAGGTTGGTGCAGCCGGCCTGCACGGCGGTGTCTTCCACGGCCAGGCGCAGGGCGCGGGAGGTGAAGGTGGCGCCGGAAATGCTGTCCACGCCGCTGCCGTTGGCGATCAGCATCTCAGGGATCATGAGGGTGTAGGCCAGGGTGCCCACATGGCCGGTCTCGGCGCTGGCGGTCACTTCGATGTTCTCGATCTTGTCCGCGCCGTAGGTGACCTTCACGGTGACGGGGCCGTTGTAGCCGTCCGCGGTGGCCTCGTACTCACCGGCGGTGAAGGCGATGGCCGCGTCGGCGGCGGGCTCGGCGCCGCCCTCGGCGGAGGCCAGGGCCTTGTTCACGGCCTCGACGACCGCGGTGCTGGTGAAGGTGGCGCCGGTGTTCACGTCGACGCCCTCGGTGGAGCCGGCCTCCAGTATGGCGGCGATCAGCTTCTCAACGCTGTCCTCACGGGCGACGCCCGCGGCGGGATAGCTCTCGCCGGAATCGTCGACGGTCAGCGCGGTGATCTTGCCGTCCTCGACGGTCACTTCCACCGCCACGTCGCTGCCAAAACCCTTGGCGCTGGCGGTCAGCGTGTTCGCGCCCTCGGCGAACGCCACGCAGCTCAGCAACAGGCAGAGGCAAAGCATCAGTGCAAACAGTTTCTTCATAATACCCCTCCTTTTTACTCGCATGAGTCTCGAATTTCTCATACGTTACAATAATAATACCAGAAAAAAGACAGTTCGTCAATTCGATTGCCGCGTTTTGGGCGCAATTTGCGCAACAATTCATCACAGGCACGCAATCATTGCCCAGGGATTAACCGATTCTCGCCGATTACCGGTTGCGAAAGTCGCGAAAACGGTATATAATAATGTCATTATAAAAAGGAGGACGGGTCATTGAGGCATCTGTTGGGGCCCGCCGGACTCCGGCTGCGTACCGGGCTCCGGCCGCCCGACGGGCTCCGGCCGCCCGCCGGGCTCCGGCTGGCGGCGGTGCTGCTGGCGCTGGCGCTGACGCTGTGCGGCTGCGGCGCGGGCGGCGGTACGGGCGAGGGCCCGCGGATCACCCTGGACGGCGCGGCCTGGGACGGCGGGGCCGTCTCCCCGGATGCGGGCGACATGCGGGTGTACGTCACGCTGGACGGCGAGGCACTGATCGACCTGCCCTTCGGAGAGCCGCACACGCTGACCATCGCGCAGCCCGGCGTCGGCGAGAACACCGTGGCGATCACGCCAGAGAGCGTGTACATGCTTCATGCCGACTGCGAGAACCAGGATTGTGTGCAGATGGGCGCGGTGACCCGGGAGAATATAGAGGCGCGGGTCATGGGCGGCTTCATCGTGTGCCTGCCGCACCGGCTGTCGGTGGAAGTGCGCGGGGAATGACGCGACGGAGGGTTTGAATTGAAGGCGAATTCACGCAGGGTGGCGCTGTACGGCCTGTTGGTGGCGCTGATGCTGGTGCTGGGGCTGCTGGACAAGTCCATACCCATCACCTGGTTTTTAAGCGGCGCGATCCCCGGAATCAAGCTGGGCCTTGCCAACACGGTGCTGCTGTACGCGATCTATCTGATGGACTGGAAGAGCGGCGTGCTGCTGATGGCGGCGAAGGCTGTGCTGTCGGGCTTCATCTACGGCTCCGTGACGGCGATGCTGATCAGCCTGTCCGGCGGCGTGCTGAGCCTTCTGGTGATGCTTGTGATCAAGCGCGGTCCCGGCGTCGGCGCGCTGGCGGTCAGCGGGCTGGGCGCGGCGGGCGTCGCGTGGCTTTTGGCCCGGGGCGTGACGCTTCGGGGCGACATGCTCTGGTGCGTGATACTGCTGTGC
>JAFYBB010000022.1 GCA_017540445.1 Clostridia bacterium
GAGGGATCCACCTGTTCCCATCCCGAACACAGAAGTTAAGCCTCAGCACGCTGATAGTACTTGGCTGGAAACGGCCCGGTAGGGTAGGTCGTCGCCGGATCTCACCGAGAGCCATTCGCGAGAATGGCTCTCTTTTTGCGCAAACAGGTGTACACAAGAACCCCATGTTCACCAGTGTGCTGAAATTCATATGCCTTTCCAACAATCCCTGATGTAATGTCACATTCATTTGATAAAATAGAATAGAATCGCTATAGGTATGACCGAGGGGGAGAGGGACCGCATGGCGCTGAAATACGATTGCTATCTTTTTGACTTTGACGGCACGATCGCCGATACCGGCGAGGGCATCACCCGGAGCGTGGCCTACAGCCTGGAGAAGCTGGGAAGGCCCGTGCCCGATCGGGCCGTGCTGGAGCGCTTCGTCGGGCCGCCGCTGCACGACAGCTACATCGAATACTGCGGCCTGACCGACGAGGAGGCGGAGCGCGCCGTCGCGTTCTACCGGGAGCGGTATACCGACGTCGGGCTGTACGAGTCCCGCCTGTACCCCGGCATCGCCGGGCTGCTGCGCGCGCTGCACCGGGCGGGGGCCTATGTGGCCATCGCCTCGGCCAAGCCCCGGTTCATGCTGGAGCGCCTGGCGGCGCACTACGGCATCGACGCCTTCCTGGACGGCATCGTGGGCATCGGCCTGGACCGGCACGCCGCCGACAAGCGGGACCTGATCCTCGAGGCGCTGCCCGAGGGGATTGACCCCGCCCGGGCCTGCATGGTGGGGGACCGGCGCTTTGACATCGAGGCGGCGAAGGCGCTGGGCCTGACGGCCGTCGGCGCGGACTTCGGCTACGCCGAGCCGGGCGAGCTCGCGACCGCCGGCGCGGACGCGGTGTTCGCCGACGCGGACGGCATGGCCGCGTGGCTGCTGGGCGGGGAACTGCCCCGCGGGGCGTTCATCAGCCTGGAGGGCAGTGACGGCTGCGGCAAGTCCACTCAGATCGCGCTTTTGAAGCAGCATCTGGAGCGCCGGGGCTTCGAGGTCGTGCTGACCCGGGAGCCCGGCGGCTGCCCCATCTCCGAGCGCATCCGGGACATCATACTCAGCCTGGAATCGAAGGGCATGTCCGACGCCTGCGAGGCGCTGCTGTACGCCGCCAGCCGCGTGGAGCACGTGCGCGAGGTCATCGGGCCCGCCCTGAAGTGCGGCAAAATTGTGATCTGCGATCGATTTTTGGATTCCAGCATCGCCTACCAGGCCTACGGGCGTGAACTTGGCGAAGCCTTTGTGCGTCAAATCAATGAACCGGCGACCCGGCAGGCGTTCCCGGAGCTGACGCTGCTGCTGGAGCTGAACCGGGAGGAATCCCGGCGGCGCATGGCAAACGGCGCGCCGCTGGACCGCTTGGAAATTGAAAAAGAGGACTTTTTCGCCCGGGTGCAGCGCGGCTACGACATTGTGGCCCAGGCCGAGCCGGAGCGGATCGTGCGCATCGACGCCGCCAGAGGCATCGAGGCGGTCTTCGGGGATGTGCGCGCGGCGGTGGACCGGCTGCTGGACGCGCGGGGCGAATAGACTGTAGGGGACTCCACGGCATAAAGGGGTGTAGACCATGACATATGAAAACCTGTGCATGTACTGCTTCGAGGATATGCGGGGGCAGACCACCTGCCCGCATTGCGGCAGGGACTCCCGCGCCGCCGTGCCGCAGGTCCAGATGCTGCCCGGCTCGCGGATCTATCACGACCGCTTCCTGATCGGCCGGGCGCTGGGGCAGGACGCCAGCGGCATCGTCTACGCGGCGTACGACACCAAGCGGGACAACAAGCTGCGCATCCGGGAATACCTGCCCAGGGACTGCGCCGAGCGGCTGAACGACGGCGCGGTGGTGCCCATCGCCGGCATGGAGGACCAGTTCGAGGCGGGCATCCGCAAGCTGCGCGCCAGCGTGGAGGGCGTCGAGGACCCCCGCAAGCGCCACTTCTTCTTCGAGGAAAACGGCACGGCCTACATCGCCCAGCGCAAGCAGGCCGTTCCCGCCGCGCCCCAGGAGAGCGCGGTGGAGGACGAGGAGGGGGGCGGCGGGCGCCGGGTGCTGATGTTCGCCGGCATCGCCGTGGCGGTGCTGGTGGTGGCGGCGGTGCTGCTGATCACCGTGTTCAACGGCGCGCTGCCCACCAGCCGGGACATCACCCAGAGCCCCACGCTGGACCCCAGCCAGGTCTGGATCCCCGTCACCACGCCCACCCCGACCCCCTATGTGGCCCCGACCTTCGCGGCGCTGGTGGATCCGGAGCTGTCGTGGATGGACTATACCTACGAGGGCGACGTGGAGCAGGACTACCAGCGCGAACAGCGCGCCGCCGCCACGCCCACGCCCACGCCCGTGCCGCTGCCGACCCAGCGGGCGCAGAGCAACACCTATACGATGGTCAACGGCAATTCCGACGCCGCGACGATAAGCAGGCTGCAGAAGCGGCTGAGCGCGCTGGGCTGGCTGGACGGCGACGACGTCTCCGGCGAGTACGACGCCGCCACCCGCCAGGCGGTGCGGGATTTCCAGCGGTTTGTCAATTCGGAATACGAGCCCGATCCGAGGCTGAGCGTGGACGGCGTCGCCGGCCCGAAGACCCTGCAGTGGCTGTTCGACGGCCAGGCCCAGAAGCCGACGCCCACGCCCACGCCGAAGGTCACCCCGAAGCCGGAGGAGAGCGCCGTGGACGAGAAGTCCCCGGCCTCGCTGGTGCGCCAGGTGCAGCAGAAGCTGGCCATACTGGGCCTGCTGCCCGAGAGCGCCGTGGACGGCCGGTACGGCGCGACCACCGCGAAGGCGGCGCGCGAGTTCCAGACGCGGGTGAACCAGCTGGCCGGCTACGACGTGCTGGAGGTCACCGGCAGGATGGACGCCCAGAGCCTGGCGTTCCTGGACTACTACGCCGAGGAATGGCAGCGCCTGCGCCAGGCGACGGCGGAGCCCACCGACACGCCCGAGCCCACCCGCAGGCCCACGCCGACGCCCACCACGCGCCCGGTGGAGGACCTGACGGGCGTGATCAACGCCGATTCGTCGCGGGACGCCGTCCGCAAGGTCCAGCAGCTGCTGGTGGACATCGGCATGCTGCCCGGCGGAGGCGCCGACGGCGTGTACGGCAGCGGCACCCTGTCCGCGGTGGCCGACTTCCAGCAGTGGGTGAACGACCAGCGCGACGAGCAGACCCTGACCGTGAACGGCGAAGTGGACCAGATGACGCTGGCCTACCTGCAGTATTGCAAGGACCACGGCCTGATGCCCTACGGCACGCCCACGCCCGAGCCCACGCAGGCGCCCACGCCCGAGCCCACGGAGCCCGCCGAAATCGAACCCGAGGGCGACTGGGAGCCGGAGGACGGCGAGGAGCCGCTTGAGGAGAACCAGGAGATCACCATCGACACGAATTCCGACCCCGAATCGATCCGCTACGTCCAGGAGATGCTCAGCGCGGTCGGGGCCATGGACGCCGCCGGCATAGACGGCGTGTACGGCAAGGGCACCACCCGGGCCGTCAAGCGGTTCCAGCAGTGGGTGAACAGCGTGCAGGGCAGCGAAGCCCTGCCCGTCACCGGCCGGATGGACAACCGCACCCGGCTGGCGCTGGAGTATGCCTACAACCACGAATGGGTGATGGAGCAGCCCACCGAGCAGCCCACCGAGGCGCCGACGCCGGAGCCGACCCAGGAGCCCACGCCCGAGCCGACGGAAATACCGACGCCGGAGCCCACCGAAGCGCCCACGCCCGAGCCCACCGAATTGCCCGCGGAGGAGGATCCGGAGGAACCGGAGGGCAGCCAGCAGATTGCCATCGGCCCGGATTCCGACCCGGAATCGATACGGTTCGTGCAGCAGATGCTCAGCGCCGTGGGCCTGATGGACGAGGACGACGTGGACGGCGTCTACGGCAAAACCACGAAGCGAGCGGTGGAGCGCTTCCAGCAGTGGGTCAACAGCGTGCAGGGCAGCGACATACTGCCGGTCAGCGGCCAGGTGGACGACCGCACGCGCCAGGCGCTGGAATACGCCTATGACCGCGACTTCCGCGTGGACGACGGCCAGAGCGAGCCCACCGAAATACCCGCGCCGGAGCCGACCGAAATACCCACGCCCGAGCCCACCGAAGCGCCCGCCGTCGGCAGCGTCGACGACATCGCCATCACCTTTGACGACGTGATCGCGGACGACGATGTGGTCATCGTGTCCGAGGGCAAGCTCACGGTGCGCTGGTTCGTCGAGGGCGAGGTGGACAGCTACTACGTGTCCGTGGAGGACGCCAACGGCAACGCCATCGCCCGCCAGGAGAGCACCACGCACACCGGCTTTACCGTCAACACCGCGCAGATGACCCCCGGCGTGCCCTACACGCTGCGCCTGGGCGTGCTGCCGGCGCGGGGCGGCCGGGATGACGTGGTGTGGCGCACGGTGCAGTTCATGCTGCCCGAGCGGGCCACGCCCGAGCCCGAGCCCACGGTGGCCGAGGTCTCCGCGCCGAGGATCACCGTCGCCGGCACCGCGGCGGGCAGCAGCACGATCACCATCGAGGACGGCAGCGTGCAGGTCGGCTGGTCCTCCAGCGGCGACGTGCAGAGCTATTACCTGCGCGTGACCGACGCCGACGGCAACGACATCTTCGAGCCCCAGTACACCACCCAGACCGGCTTCAGCCTGCGCGCGGACGACATGCGCCCGGGCATGCTGTACACGCTGACCGTCGGCGCGCTGCCCGCGGGCGGCACCCGGGACGACGTGCAGTTCAGCCGGGCCCAGATCATGCGGCCGGTCCAGGCCACGCCCGAGCCCACCGAGATCCCCACGCCCGAGCCCACCGAGGTGCCTACCCCGGCGCCCCAGGTGGCCGTCATCGGCAAGCCGGTGGTCACCGTGGGCGGCTCCGCCTACCAGGTGGACGGCGTGTCCTTCATGATCGACAATACGATCATCATCAGCTGGAACGCCGACGGCGACGTGGCGGGCTATGCCGTGTACGTGGAGAACCAGGCCGGCGAGCGCCAGGAGCTGCTCAGCGGCACCACCGACACCAGCAAGACCGTCAGCACCGCCAGCCTGCCCGCGGGCGTGTACACCGTGTACGTGGGCGCGCTGCCGGCGGGCGGCGGCCGCGACGACATGCAGTGGGGCAGCGCCCGCTTCGGCATACCCTCGCCCACCAACGTGCCCACCGATGCGCCCGTGGCCGAGCCCGAGGGCGACGGTGCGGGGGCGGTGACCGGCGCGATCAGCGGCAGCTCCGACGCCGAGACGGTGCAGCAGCTGCAGATGAAGCTGTACAGCCTGGGCCTGCTGTCCACCGACGGCCTGGAGCCCGGCGTGCTGGACCGCCAGACGCTGGAGGCCGTGGCCGCGTTCCAGATGCGCGTGAACGAACAGTACGGCCTGGACCTGGAGGTCGTCGACCCCGATGATTTGACCAGCGTGGTGGACGCCGCGACGGTCCGGGCGATATTTGGGAGTTGAGGGAACAGGGGACAGGGAACAGGGAGCAGGGAGTAGGAGACAGCGCGAGGGGCCGATCCGGTCGGATCGGCCCCTCGGGTATTTGTTTGTCAGTGCTTTGCGTATTTGTAGATCTGGGCCAGCACGTTGTCGATGCCGTTGGCGGTCGGCTCGGTGGCCATGGCCTCGTACAGCGCGCCGCGGTCGTGGTACAGCCGCTCCACGCCCTGCACCAGCGTGTCCGGCGTCATGTCCTCCTGCATCAGCACGTGGCTGAAGCCCCGGGCGCGGAACGATTCGGCGTTCAGCAGCTGGTCGCCCCGGCTGGCGCCCTTGGGATAGGGGATCAGCAGCGCGGGCTTGCGGGCGGCCAGTATCTCGCACAGGGCGTTGCTGCCCGCGCGGGAGATCAGTATGTCGGCGCAGGCGTAGGCATCGGCCATCTCCTCGTTCAGGTACTCCCGCTGCACGTAGTTGGCGGTGCCCTCGTACACGTCGTTCAGGTTGCCCTTGCCGCACAGGTGGAGCACCTGGAAGTTTTCGGTCAGCCGGGGAAGGGACTGCCAGACCGCCTGGTTGATGGCCTGCGCGCCGCTGGAGCCGCCCACCACCATCAGCACCGGGCGATGGTCGTTGAAGCCGAAGCGCCGGCGGCCCTGCTGCCGGTCGCCCCGCAGGATCTCGGGCCGGATCGGCGTGCCGGTGTGCACGCCCTTGCCCCGGGCGTACTTCACCGCCTCGGGGAAGGTGCAGCACTGCACCTTCGAAAAGGGCAGGCACAGCTTGTTGGCCAGCCCCGGGCTCATGTCGGATTCGTGGGTCACCACCGGCACGCCGTTCAGCTTCGCGCCGTACACCACCGGCACCGAAACAAAGCCGCCCTTGGCGAACACCACGTCGGGCTTCAGCCGGCGGATGATGGCCGCGGCCTGGCCGACGCCCTTGACCACGCGGAAGGGATCGGAAAAGTTCCGCCAGTCGTGGTAGCGGCGCAGCTTGCCCACGGAAACGGTGTGGAAGGTGACGCCAGGCACGCCCGAGATCAGCGATTCCTCCGCGCTGTTGGCGGCGCCGATGTAGTGAATCTCCCAGCCGTCGGCCTGAAGCCTCGGGATCAGCGCCAGGTTCGGGGTCACGTGGCCCGCGGTGCCGCCGCCGGTGAGGACAATTCTTTTCAACGCACATTCCTCCATAACGATGCATAATTTATGTATAATTATGCGCTCCATACGGACTATCCGCATTATAAGCCCCGCAGGTGTATTCGCCTTTACCGCGCTGTTAAAAAAACGGGGTAAAATCGTAAAACGGGGGCGAAGGAACAACACCATCGAAAAATCGTCAAAATGCATCAAAACCCCCTTTTGTTTTCGATCAAAATCGGTTACAATGGGGAGTGTGCAGAAATACTTCTGTCCCGGAGGTTTGAGATATGAGCTATCAGGCATTGTACCGCGCGTGGCGGCCGGACACCTTTTCGGACATCTGCGGTCAGGACGCCGTCACCCGAACGCTGAAGCGCCAGGTGGTGACCGGGCACATCGCCCACGCCTATCTGTTTTGCGGCACCCGCGGCACGGGCAAGACCACCGCGGCCAAGGTGCTGGCCCGGGCCATCAACTGCCTGAACCCGGTGGACGGCGATCCCTGTGGCGAATGCGAGATCTGCCGCGCGCTGAAGCAGGAGACCAGCATGGACGTGATGGAGATCGACGCGGCCAGCAACAACGGCGTGGACGAGATCCGCGACCTGCGGGAGAAGATCAAGTACCCGCCGGCGCTGACGAAGTACAAGGTATACATCATCGACGAGGTGCACATGCTGTCCACCGGCGCGTTCAACGCGCTGCTGAAGACGCTGGAGGAGCCGCCGAAGCACGCGGTGTTCATACTGGCCACCACCGAGCCCCAGCGCCTGCCGGCCACGATACTGTCCCGGTGCCAGCGCTTCGACTTCCACAGGATCTCCACCGACGTCATCGTGGACCGGCTGATGGTGGTGCTGGGCGGCATCGGGCGTTCGGCCTCGGAGGAGGCCTTGGGCGAGATCGCCCGGGCGGCGGAGGGCGCCATGCGCGACGCGCTGAGCCTGCTGGACGTGTGCCTCTCCTACACCGACGGCGAGGTGTCGGCCCAGCTGGCGCGGGACGTGCTGGGCACGGCGGGCCGGGCGGCGATGTTCGACTTCGTCGACGCGCTGATCGACGGCGACGCCGGGGCCGCGCTCACCCAGATCGACCAGGTGATGCGCCGGGGCAGCGACCCGCAGGTGTTCATCCGGGACACTGTGGCCCACCTGCGGGGCGTGATGCTGGCCGGCGCGGTGCCGGACGGCCTGGCGGAGCTGCTGGAAATCACCCCGGAGGACGCCGCCCGTTTTGTGGAGCAGGCCGGGCGCGTCGACGCCGGGGCCCTGAGCCGCATGCTGGACCTGTTCATGCGCGCCGAGCCCGACACCCGGTGGGCATCCCGCCCCCGCACGATACTGGAGCTGGCCGCCGTGCGCGCCTGCCACCCGGAGAAGGAGCCGGACGCCGGCATGGCCGAGCGGCTGCAGCGGGTGGAGAAGCTGATCGAAAGCGGCGCCGCCGCGGCCCCGGCCCGGGCGCCGTCGAAGCCCGCGCCCAAGGCGCCGGAGGCGCAAAAGCCGCAGGCCGCGCCAAAGCCCCAGCCCACCCCGGCGGAGACCCCGCCCCAGCCCTGGCTGGACGCCATCGCCCGACTTCAGGAGGAAAACCCGTCCATCCGCAGCCCGCTGGGCTCCATGCGGTTCCTGCGCTATGACGGGCGGCAGGCGACGGTGGAGTTTTCCAAAAAGAACATGATGCACATGAAGCTGCTGGAGCGCAAGAAGCCCCTGATCGAGGCGGCGCTAGCCGAGGCCTTCGGCCAGCCGGTGAGCATCGCCATGAAACTCGAGGGCAGCGACGCGGCGGAGAAGGACATCTCCCGCACGGCCAAGGAGGTCATCAATCAAGCCTATGACGTTTTCGGACGGGACAAGATCAGCCTCGAGGAATGACGGGGGCAGGCCCCTGTGGGAGGGCCACCGCGAGCGACTGCGCCGCAGACTGGAGCGGGAGGGCTGGGAGGCCCTCAAGCCCCACGAGATGGTGGAGCTGGTGCTGAACTACGCGGTGCCCCGGCAGGACCTGTCCGACGTGGCCCGGCTGCTGGTGGACCGCTTCGGCTCCGTGGGCGGCGTGTTCTGCGCGTCCCGGGAGCAGCTGCTGGCGGTCGGAGGCGTCACCGATACCCTCGCCGAATGGATCGGGCTGACCGGCGATCTGATGCGGGCCTACTTCGACCTGCACACCCACAGTGACATCCGCCTGAGCTGCTGCCAGGAGGTGCGGGCCTTCCTGCAATCCCGGTCCGGCGGGGCCGCGGGCGGGCGGCCCCTGATGATCTGCGCGGATTTCAGCTTCAATCTGATCGCCTGCGTCGAGCTGGAGGGCCAGGGCGAATGGTTCAGCGCGGATAACGTCCGGCGCATGCTGACGGACGCCATCGACAATGGCGCGCGCTATGTGTTCCTGGTGCTCGTGGGCGACGGCGCGCCGCCGGAGCTGGGCCAGGCCCAGTCCGAAGGCCTCGACGCCATCGCCGTGACGCTGCGCGGAGCCGGCATCGACCTGCTGGACTGCCTGCTGACCGGCGGCGGCGAGGTGATCAGCCTGAATGCCCAGGGCCGGCTGCAGGCCGTCCGGGCCGAGAGCGGCCGCGCGGCGCTGCACGAATACTATACGAGGAAGTAGACC
>JAFYBB010000239.1 GCA_017540445.1 Clostridia bacterium
GCGCGAACGCGCGAATCGAATGCGAAGGAGCGGTATTATGGATATCCAGAAGATCATAGCGGACGTCGTCGCGAAGCTGACGGGCAACCCCGACCTGATCAAGAGCTTCCTGTCCAACCCGGTGGAGCTGCTGGAGAAGACCTTCGGCATCGACCTGCCGGACGACCAGATCAACCAGGTCATCGAGGGCGTGAAGGGCAAGCTGGACCTGGGCAACCTGGACGTGAAGGACGCCGCCGGCCTGCTGGGCAAGCTGAAGGGCCTGTTCGGGAAGTAAGCGTCCCCTCATTTCGACAAACGCCTCCTTTTCGCCGGATTGCGCGCGAAAAGGGGGCGCTTTTTTTTCAAACCGACGAAACAAAATAACAGAAACGACGCGTAAACAGAGCCGGAATGAACGACGGGCGGTGCTATAATCCCCGGGACAAAACGGAAAGGTTCTGAAATCGCATGACATCTCTGTTGCCGGTGGCATTCGCGCTGTTCGCGGGATTGATCATGACCCGCGTGTTCAAAAAGCTGAATCTGAAATTTCCCGACGTGACGGCGTTTTTGATCGCCGGCGTGCTGGTGGGGCCCTTTGCGCTGGGCGCGCTGAAGGTGCCCGGGCTGGGCTTTACCTCGATGGAGGCGCTGGATCAGGTCGGCGCCTTTTCCACGGTGGCGCTGGGCTTCATCGCCTTTGATATCGGCAATGAATTCCGCCTGGGCCAGCTGAAGCAGACGGGCAAGACCGCCACGGTGATCGGCATCGTGCAGGCCGTGCTGGCCGCGCTGCTGGTGGACGTCGCGCTGATCGCGCTGCACTTCGTGCTGGGCGGCGACGCGCTGCCGCTGCCGGTGGCCATCACGCTGGGCGCGATCGCTTCGGCCACCGCGCCTGCGGCGACGCTGATGGTCGTGCGCCAGTACAAGGCCAAGGGGCCGCTGACCGACCTGCTGCTGCCCATCGTCGCCCTGGACGACGCCGTGGGGCTGGTGGTGTTCGCCGTGTCGCTGGGGGTGGCCCAGGCCATGCAGGGCGGCGCGCTGAACGCGGTGTCCGTCATCGTGAACCCGATGCTGGAGATCGTGTGCTCGCTGATCCTCGGCGCGCTGATGGGCGCGCTGCTGACGCGGCTGGAAAAGCTGTTCTTTTCCAACAAGAACCGCCTGTCGCTGACCATCGCCTTTGTGGTGATGACCATCGCGCTGTCGTCGCTGACGTTCTCGCTGGGCGGCGGCGTGCGCGTCGAATTCTCCTCGCTGCTGGTGTGCATGATGCTGGGCACCATGTTCTGCAACCTCAGCGAGTACTCGGTGGACATCATGAACCGCTCCGAGCAGTGGACCGCCCCGCTGTACGCGGTGTTCTTCGTGATCTCCGGCGCGCAGCTGGATCTGAGCGTGTTCCGCTATCCCGCGGTGCTGCTGATCGGCGCGGTGTACATATTGGTGCGTTGCGCCGGAAAGTACCTGGGCGCGTGGGGCGGCTGCTGGGCCATGAAGGTCGGGCCGAAGGTGCGCAAATACCTGGGCGTCACGCTGTTTCCCCAGGCCGGCGTGGCCCTGGGCATGGTGATCACCGCCCAGGCCCTGGGCCAGAGCTGCGGCGCGCTGGTGCGCAACATCGTGCTGTTCAGCGTGCTGGTGTACGAGCTGGTGGGGCCGCTGCTCACCAAGCAGGCCCTGATGGCCGCCGGCGAGGTCGAGGCCAAGGCCAGCGACGAACAGCACCGCGCACGCTTCAAGAAGAAGGCCGCGGTGGGGGCGTGAGGGCATGTGCCGGCGCGGCGGGACCTGCGAATGCGCATAAATGGAAAAGGATGAGGACTCCGTGCGGGGTTCCTCATCCTTTGCTGTTTCCGGCGGATTCCAGCCTTCGCCGGCCCCACCGGGCGCAGGGCTTTTCCACCAGGTAGGTGATCAGCACCGACAGCGCCAGCGCGGCGGCGAAGCAGAGCAGCGTGTAGTGCAGCTGCCAGGGCATTTCCCCGGCCTGGTTGGGATTCTCCGGGGCCAGATAGGGGGGAATGCGCCACAGCTTCAGCCGCACGGCCAGCCACTGGTGCCACATGTAGAAGTTGAAGGTCAGCCCGGAGAGGAAGCGCACCGGGCGGTTGGACAGCAGCGCGCGGACCGGCGCGAAGCTGAGGCTGCCCCCCGCCAGGAACAGCGCCCCGCAGGCGGTGAGCGCGAAGCGGTGGTCCATCTGGCCCAGGCGCATCAATTCGTAGTCGCCGATGGCGGCCTGCGCCCGCAGGACGCGCAACACGCCCCACACCCCCGCCGCGGCGGCGACGGTGCCCAGTGCGGCGATCAGCGCGCGATGGTCCTTGCGCCGGGCCAGCTTCGCGTACAGGTGGGCCGCCAGCATGCCGTTGGCGTACACGTCCAGCATGTTGGGCAGGCGGTTGAAGAACATCGTGTTGTCCGTCAGCTGGCGGGTCCACAGCCGCTGGAAGCACAGCGCGGCGCCCACCATCGCCCCGTAGCAGACCAGCGGCCGCTTCCGAAACACCGGCGCCAGCGCGGGCAGCAGCAGGTAGAACTGCACCTCCACCGCCAGCGTCCACAGCACGCCGTTCAGCCGGGTGCCCAGATAGGACAGGCGGAACAGGTTGTGGGTGAAGGTCAGGTGGGCCGCCAGGTCCTTCGCCAGCGTGCCCAGCCGGGTCGGGCCTTCGTCGATCAGCGTGAACACCAGCATCGCCAGCAGGCACAGCCAGTAGCTGGGCAGTATCCGCAGCGCCCGGCGCTGGTAGAACCGCTTCGCGCTGGTCTCCCTGCCGTTGGCGTAGGGCAGGTACAGCAGAAAGCCGCTGAGCAGCAGCATCAGGTCCACGAACATGTAGCCCGCCCGCACGTAGGGCGCGAAGTCCAGCCGGACGGGCCCAAGCTGCAGCGACGGGTTCAGCCACGACTGTTGCCAGATGTGGTACCACCCGATCATGAACGCGCACAGCACCCGCGACATGTCCGCCGCCGCCGCGTGCGCCCGCGGCGCGGGGGACAGCGGTCGATCCCAAAAAGCAGGCCTTCTCATACGCCCTCCCGAAACGATGGTGTTTGTACCATTATAGCAGAACCGCGGCCGGGAGGGAAGCGGGAATTGACAGAGCGGCGCGATCGGCCACCCCCAAAATCACAGGGACGGTTCTCTGTGTCATTGACACAGAGAACCGTCCCTGTGATTTTGGGGGGCCGCTGATGGGTGTCCGCCGCCCACCGAATCTGCCCAGATATTTTCACATAACGCATCTTGACAGCCCCTGGGAAATCACTTATACTGATAAGGCTGTTACTTTGGCATGGTTCGCCGTGACGAAACCGTCGGCGCGGCGAATGTGACATATTAATTTGTAAGGAGTGTTCCAAATGTCTGTCCGTACCTATCAGCCCAAGAAGCGTCAGAGGAGCAAGGTTCATGGTTTCCGCGCGCGCATGAAGACCCGCGCCGGCCGCAACGTACTGAAGGCCCGCCGCGCCCGCGGCCGCAAGGTCCTGTCCGCGTAACGGGGCCCATGGAGGGAAAGCGCGAGGGCGTTCGGGGCGACGAGTCCTTCGGACGCCGATACCGGCTGGGCAACAACCGCAACTATCGCTTCGTGTACCGCCGGGGGAAGTCCTATCCCTCCCGAAACCTGGTATTGATCCACCTGAAGGGGCGGGAGCTGAAGATCGGCTTTTCCGTTTCCGGCAAGGTGGGCAACGCCGTGACGCGCAACCGCGTCAGGCGCTGTCTGCGGGAGGATGTGCGGCGGCTGCGCCGGCGGATGAAATGCGGCAGATACGTGTTCATCGCCAGGCCGTCCGCCAGCCAAACGCCGCACGAGGCGCTGACAAGGGAGCTGCGCAAGCTGCTTGACCGCGCGAACCTGTTGAAGGAAGAGGCTTGAGGCCGCGCCGAAAGGCCGGCCGGCGAGGATATGCCGATGCGCCGTCTGCGTGATGTGCCGAAGCGCGTGCTGCTTTGGCTGATTCGTTTCTATCGCGTGAGCATATCGCCCCTGCACCCCGCGTGCTGCCGGTTCACGCCGACCTGCTCGCAATACGCGCTGGAGGCCGTCGAGAAGTACGGCGCCGTCAGGGGAGGTTATCTGGCCCTGCGCCGGATACTGCGATGCCATCCGTTCCACAAGGGCGGATACGACCCTGTTCCGTGACCGGGAATGCTCCGCGGCCAGTGCGATGTGCGGCGGGGCATTTCTGTAGCGCGCGCGGGATCGACATCTGTGATTTGGAGGATATACCATGACGGCTTTTTTCGTCAATCTGCTGACCTGGATTAACGGCGTGGTGGGCAACTACGGCTGGTCCATCGTGCTGTTCACGCTGCTGATCCGCATCGTGCTGCTGCCCCTTGACATCAAGAGCAAGAAGAGCATGCGGGCGATGAGCAAGATCCAGCCCAAGCTGCAGGCGCTGCAGAAGAAGTACGCCAACGACAAGGAAAAGCTGAACCAGAAGACCATGGAGCTCTACCGCAAGGAGCACGTCAGCCCCACCGCGGGCTGCCTGCCCATGCTGATCTCCCTGCCGATCCTGTGGATCATGTTCTCGGCCATGCGCACGCTGGGCAACGAGTACACGATCAAGATGCTGCTGGACATGAAGAACACCGGCACCATCCCCGCCCTGCAGAGCTGGCTGTGGATCAAGAACGTGTTCCAGCCGGATTCCTTTGCCGCCACGATACTGCCCGCCGTGGGCAGCGACCTGAGGATGATCCAGGCGGTGAAGAGCTCGGCCGTGCTGACGGCGGAGAACATCGAAGCGGTAAAGCTGTACCTGCAGTCCGCCGAGTACTCCAAGCTGGCGGCCCAGCTGGCCCCGGCCAGCGCGTTCAACGTGCAGCAGATCCACTTCCTGTTCATCAATTCCACGCTGACGATCCCCAATTCCATCGCCAACCTCTTCAAGTATGGCAACGGCCTGTTCATACTGCCCATCCTGGCGGGCGCCAGCCAGTTCCTGATGACCAAGCTCATGAACGGCAAGCAGACCGAAGAGCAGAAGGCCCTGCAGGCAGAGCAGCAGGCCAACCAGAACAACCCGATGAACAGCCCCGTGATGAAGTGGTTCTTCCCGATCTTCTCGGTCTGGATCTGCGCCACTTCCAACGCCGCGTTCTCCATCTACTGGATGGCGGCGAACGTGATCCAGATTGTGCAGCAGATGGCCGTGAACTGGTACTTTGACCGCCAGGACGCCAAGGCCGCGGAACAGGCTGCACAGAACTCCGATATTTGATTACTGCATAAGGAGGCAACGTGCCTTGAAATCTATTGAAGCGAGTGGCAAGACGGTAAAGGATGCCATCCGAAGCGGCCTGGCCGAGCTGGGCTGCGACTCCGATGACGTCGATATTCAGGTCATAGAAATGGGAAGCCCCGGGCTGTTCGGCATGTTCGGCAAGCCCGCGAAGGTCAAGCTGACGGTGAAGGCCGAAGACCCCGCGCTGGACATCGAAATGCCGGTGCTGAGCCTGGACGCCGCCGGCGGCAAGAAGCAGAAGGCCGAGAAGCGCAAGGCCGAAAAGCCCGCCCCCAAGGCCGATAAGCCCGTGGAGAAGGTCGAAAAGGTCGAGGAGAGCGAAGACGCGGCCCCGGTCGAGGAAGCCCCCAAGCCCGAGAAGAAGTCCCGCAGCCGCAGGCGCCGCAAGGGCGGCGGCGAAAACGCCGGCGAGGCGCAGCCCCGCGAAGAGGCCGAGGAGCCGAGCGTGGTGCTGGCCCCCGTGCTGGAGCACGAGCCCTTCGTGCCCACCCCCGAGGAGGAGTTGTCCGACGAGGCCAAGCGTGCCAGGGAATTCCTAGCCGGGCTGACCCAGCGCATGGGCGTGCCGGTGGAGATCCAGCTTCAGCAGACCGACGAGCAGCTGCGCATGCAGATGGCCGGCGAGGGCATGAGCCTTCTGATCGGCCGCCGGGGCGAGACCCTGGACGCGCTGCAGTACCTGACCAGCCTGAACATCAACCGGGGCCGCGACGAGTACCTGCGCGTGAACATCGATACCGAGAACTACCGCGCCAAGCGCGAAGAGGCCCTGCGCAAGCTGGCCGTGCGCATGGCGGGCCGCGCCAAGAAGAGCGGCCGCCGCGTGACGCTGGAGCCCATGAACCCCTACGAGCGCCGGATACTGCACTCCGCGCTGCAGAATGACCCCGACGTCACCACCCACTCCGAGGGCGAAGAGCCCTACCGCCGCGTGATCATCACGCTGAAGTGAAGCAAGAATCCCCGAAGGCCCGGCCTTCGGGGATTTGGTTGTGTGCCGGGCATGGCGCACATCTAACCGGTGAAAGACCGGTCGCGGGTATTTACCGCCAAGCGTAGCGAACCGCAAGCTGCTGGTGGCGACGCCAGGAGGGGAGGAAGCGGTGTAGCAA
>JAFYBB010000240.1 GCA_017540445.1 Clostridia bacterium
CTATCAGCACCGCATCCAGGCCCGCAGCCCCTTCGAGCAGACCTTCATCATCCAGCTTGCCGGCCAGCCCGGCGAGGAGGGCGGCACATACCTGCCCACCGAGCGGGGATACTGGGGCAAGGGCTACAGCGCCATCGTGTATTCCATGACCGCGTCTCCCGAGGGCGGGCAGCAGATCGTGGAGGAAACGGTCAGGCAGCTCAAAGAACTATCTGAGGAAGGTGAAAAGCGTGAGTAAAATCAGAATTGGCTGGGCGATGCGCGATGTCAGCACCAACGGCCCCATTCCGATTGTCGGGCAGGCGTACCTGCGCGTTTCCAAAGGCATACTCGACCCCGTGACAGTCACGTCGCTCGTCATTGACGGCGGTGAAGACTGCGCCGTCTTTGTGTCGATCGACTGCGAGGGCATCTATGCCCGTTTGGTCGACATCGTTCGCGAGAAGACCCATGCGCTGCGTCCGGAAATCGCGCCGGAGAAGATCCTGTTAAACGCGACGCACTCCCACACCGGTCCCGGGCATTTCAACTACTATGAATCCGCCAGCGATGCGCCGGAGGATTACATGCCCCGCACCGACGCCTATCCGATCGATTCAAGCGACGAATACAAGGCGTGGCTGTCCGATCAGATCGCTGCGATGATCGCCGAGGCGTGGGACAGGCGCGGCGAAGGCGGCATTGCCTACGGCTATGGCTACGCGGTTGTGGGCCACAGCCGCCGGGTGTGCTATTTTGACGATGTTTCCCTGCGCGCCGACGCCGACAGAACCAACACCTACGCCGTCAACGGCCACGCCGTGATGTATGGCAACACCAATGACGATCAGTTTTCCCACTATGAGGCCGGCGCGGATCACTTCATCAACATTCTGTATACCTTTGACGGCGCGGGGAAGCTGACGGGCGCCGTCGTCAACGTGCCCTGTCCGTCGCAGAATTCCGAGGGCGAGTGGATGCTTTCCGCCGATTACTGGAACGACGTCCGCGAGCTGATCAGAGCGAAATACGGCGATATCTTCATTTTGCCGCAGTGCGCCGCCGCGGGCGACCTTGCGCCGCGCATACTGCACTACAAAAAGGCGCAGGAGCGGCGCTTCCGCCTGAAATACGGCGACAGCAACGCCAGATACAACGCCAACCTGACCGAGCTCAACGCCCGCAAGGACATCGCCGAGCGCATCGCGGCCGCCTTTGACGAGGTGCTCTCCTGGGCGAAGAAGGACATCCGCAGCGAGGCGAAGGTGATCCATCAGGTGAGCGTCGTGCCGCTGTCCAAGTACGTCGTCACCGAGGAAGACAGGGCCGCCGCGCAGGAAGGTCTGGCGCTGACGCGCGCGCAGCAGTTTGTTTCCACCGACGATCCGGAAAAGGATATGATTTACAATTCCAAAGTCGTTTCCAACCGCAAGCGCTACCTGAGCGTGCTCAAGCGCTATGAGGCGCAGAAGACCGAGCCCAAATTCCCCATGGAGATGCACGTGATCCGCATTGGCGACATCGCCTTCGCGACAAACGGCTTTGAACTGTACATGGACTTCCAGCATCGCATTCAGGCGCGCAGTCCGTTTGAGCAGACGTTCATCGTCCAGCTTTGCGGCCAGCCCGGCACGGTCGGATCGGGCTATCTGTGCACGCAGCGGGCGCTGGAAGGCCGCGGCTACAGCGCCATCGTCTATTCCATCGTCGTTTCGCCCGAGGGCGGGCAGGAGCTGGTCAACGAGACCGTCCGCCAGCTCAAGGAGCTGCATGAGGATAACTGATAACCACATTGCGAGGAGGGTATTATCATGAGCAAGCTGAAAATCGGCTGGGCGAGCCGCGACGTTTCCACCGACAAGCCGATCCCGATCAACGGTCAGGCGCACATCCGCGTCTCCGAGGGCATCATCGACCCGATCACCTCCACGGCGCTGGTTCTCGACGACGGCGGCGACTGCGCCATCTTCGTGTCGCTGGATATGGTCAGCATCCGCTGCGGCCTGGTGGACGAGGTGCGCGCGAAGACCCGCGCGCTGCGCCCGGAAATCCCGGTGGAGAAGATTCTGATGAACGCCACCCACGCGCATACCGGCGCGAGCCACTATACCGACAAGGCCAACCTGCTTGTGGGCGAAGACCCCGACGACAGGGTGCCGCGCACGGACGCTTACCCCATCGCCTCGGGCGACGAGCATCGCGCCTGGCTGTCCACCGTCATGGCGGAGATGATCGCCGAAGCCTGGGACAAGCGCGCCGAGGGCGGCATCGCCTACGGCTACGGCTACGCGGTGGTGGGCCACAGCCGCCGCGTGTGCTATTTCGACGACGTATCGAAGCGGGGCGACGCAGACAAGACCAACACCTACGCCGTCAACGGGCATTCCGTGATGTATGGCAACACCAACGACGACATGTTCTCCCACTACGAGGCCGGCGCCGACCACTTCATCAACCTGCTGTACACCTTCGACAAGGACGGCAAACTGACGGGCGCTGTCGTCAACGTGCCCTGCCCCTCGCAGAATTCCGAGCACGAGTGGAAGCTCACCGCCGACTACTGGTGCGACACCCGCGCGGCCATCCGCAAAACCCACGGCAATATCTTCATCCTGCCGCAGTGCGCCGCCGCGGGCGACCTGTC
>JAFYBB010000241.1 GCA_017540445.1 Clostridia bacterium
TCGCGTAGCCCTTTTGCTCCAGCCGCTTGACCATCGACGTCACCGACGGCAGCGTGATGTCCAGCTCCTGGGAGATCTGGGTGACCGTCCGTCCCTTCAGCCGGCCGCCGCCCACGCACTCGATGGCCCGCATCTCGGACAAACTCAGCTTGCCGTCCGAAAGATCCTCCAGCATGATCTGCTCGATCTTGCCCGCGGCCCGGTAGGTATCCACCAGCAGCCGGCTCAGTTCATTGCCCAGCGCGTCCACGGTCCGTCCCTCCCCGGTTCACGGAAGTCACGCTCGTTAATTAGTTAGACAAGCTAATTATATCCAGGCGGGCACAAATGTCAAGTAAATTGTCTGGGGCGATCCGGTAAAGGGACGGGGCAGTCTCCCGATTGACTTTTCCGGCAAAACGCGGTAGTATGGTTTCATAAAAGGGATGTGACGCGATATGAAGGTATTGATGGTCGACACCGTGCCGATGACCCGCGTGGGCATCACGATGGTGATGCTGAACTACACCGGCGGCATGGACCGCACGGGCGTGCGCATCGACTTTGTGGCCATAAACGACGTGGAGCCGGCGCTGCGCGAGCGCATCAACAGCTTCGGCTCAAAGCTGTACGTCATCCCCGGCCGCAACCGCCGCCCGCTGCGCTACGTGTGGAAGCTGACGCGGCTGATCCGCAGGAACGGCTATCAGGTGGTGCACGCCCACGGCAACAGCTGCACGCTGGCGGTGGAGCTGCTGGCGGCCTGGCTGGGCGGCGCGAAGGTGCGCTGCCCCCACAGTCACAACACCACCTGCACCGCCCCCCGGGCGAACCGGCTGCTGCGGCCGCTGTTTGAGCGCCTGTACACCCACGGCTTCGCCTGCGGCGAGGCCGCCGGGCGGTGGCTCTTTCGCGACCGGCCCTTCGAGGTGCTGAAGAACGGCATCGACGCGGCGCAATACGCCTTCGACGCCGATGTCCGCCGCGTTTACCGCGCAAAGCTGGGTCTCGACGGCTGCGTGGCCGTGGGCCACGTGGGCCTGTTCATCGAGCAGAAGAACCACCGCTTCCTGATCGAGGCCTTTGCAAAGGCCCATGCCGCCAACCCCAGCCTGAGGCTCGTGCTCGCCGGCGACGGCCCGCTGCAGCCCGAGATGCGCGCGCTGGCGCAGGCGAAGGGCCTGGAGGACGCCGTGCTGTTCCTGGGCGTCCGCCAGGACATCCCGCAGCTCCTTTCCGCCATGGACGCAATGGCGCTGCCCTCGCTGTACGAGGGACTGCCCAACGTGCTGATCGAGTGGCAGGCCAACGGCCTGAACGCGCTGGTCTCGGACAAGGTGACCGAAGAAGCCCAGCTGACCGGCCTGCTGCGCTATATACCGCTGGACGAGTCCGCCTGGGCCGAAGTGCTGGCCCAATCGACGCCCGCAGACGACCGCGCCGAGGCCAGCGCAAAGGCCGCCGCCGCCATCGCCGAAGCCGGCTACGACATCAAGGCCGCCGCGGGGAGGCTGAGAAGGTTGTACGAAACGTATGTCAATGACGCCTCCGATGCGAAACCTTCTGCCTCCTGAAGCACCCGTCGCACATGTTGTAGGGCCAGTTCCAGGGCAGGGGGGCGCCGCAGACGCGGCAGGCGCGCTGCTGGAGCTTTTGGGTGGAGAGGATGTGGATGATGCCCTCGGAAATCACGGACTTGCGCCGCTGGATCTCCTCCAGGACCGCGTCCGGCTGCTCCAGAAACAGGCGGGCGTAGTTGTAGTACAGGTCGCAGCGGCGGTAGTCGGCCTCCAGGCCGTCCAGCATTTGGATGACGCAGCCCTCCGGGTCCAGGAGCGTGGGGACCTCCGGCAGCACGTCGATGTGTTCGCCGTTGCACTCCGCGTGGTACATGGCCCGCCAGCGGGCCAGCAGGTCCGGGTCCGTCTCGTCGAAGGGGATGCAGATGAACCGGTACAGCAGCCGCTTGTCGGTGTTCTTCGTCTCCAGCATCGCGGCCAGCGCGGCCATGCGCACGGCGGAGGCCTTCGAGAAGCATCCCTTGTCCTTCATGGCCAGCCACTGGTTGATGATCTGCGTCAGCGGCAGCGGCAGGCCCAGCAGCGATTCCGGAAACGCGATCACCGCCTCGGTCAGCGGGTACAGCGGCTTGTTCAGCGCCTGGGCCACCATGCCCTTGAAGCCGAAGGCGTTCACATACCCCACGTCATAAAGCCCGTAGCGCCCGGCCCTCCCCGCGATCTGCTTGATCTCGGCGTCGGTCAGCGGGCGCGTGATGTCCCCGTCGTACTTCTCCGATTCCAGAAACACCACCCGCTCGATGGGCAGGTTCATGCCCATGGCGATGGCGTCGGTGGACACGGCCACGTCGGTGTCGCCCTCCAGAAAGCGGCTCGCCTGGTCCCGCCGCACGTCCGGGGGCAGCGCGCCGTAGATCAGCGACACCCGAAAGCCCTTGCGCTTCAGCTCGGCGGCCACCGCGTGCACCCGGGCCTTGGAGAACACGATCAGCGCGTCGCCGCGGCGCACCGAGGCGGGAAACTGAAAGCCCTCCTTCTCGGCCACCAGCGGCGTCATGCGCCTGTGGCGCACGATCTCAAGCTCATCCCCGCACTCCAGTATGATGCGCGTCAGAAGGCCCTCGGCGTCAGGCGACGCGCAGGCGTGGATCTCGTCCGCGCACAGGCCCAGTATCGCCGCGGTCCACGCGCCGCCCCGGTCCCGGTCGGCGATCATCTGGCACTCGTCGATCACCGCCACATCGTAGTGGGTCTTCAGGTCCGCCATCTCCACCGTGGACGACTGCACCCGGCTGCCGGGCACGCGGATCTGCTCCTCGCCGGTCACCAGCGAGCAGGGCACGTCGTCCAGGTTCAGCGTCTCGAACTGCTCCGCCGCCAGCAGCCGCAGCGGGCCCAGGTAGATGCCGTTGCGCGCGCCGCGCAGCCGCTCGACGCCCTCGTAGGTCTTGCCGGAATTGGTGGGCCCCAGGTGCAGTATGAATTTTCGGCGCAGCTGCCGCGCCAGCGGGTACAGGTCGCGGTAGTGCTCGGGCACGGCGTCCAACAGCGCCGCGCGCAAATTCTTCTCCCGGGCGCTCACCGCGTCCGCCTGCTTTTGCAGCTGCCTGAGGCCGTCGTTCTGCGTAAGCAGCCTTCGGACGCGCTTGGCCGGAAAGCGCCCGCGCACATTGCCGCACAGGCTGCCCTTTGCCTTGCGCAGCAGTCGGTTCACCCGCTGGGAGACCGTCTCCCCGTCCCTGGCGCGCACGCTGCCGCAGGCCGCCAGCTCCGGGCACTCCCGGTACAGCGCCGAGCGCAGGGCCCCGTTTAAAGACCTGGGGTGAAAGGCCCGCTCCACCGCGCCGTCCGGCACGCCCTTTGAAAAGGTCGCATGCATCAGCCGGTCCGCCACCCGCCCCGGCCCGTCCGGCACGGCGCGGGACAGGTCGTCCCGGCGCAGGTAGCGCTCCACCTTCTCCTCCGCCTCGTCCGCCAGGCGCTTCACGGCGGCATCCAGCACGCGCTTTGGCACCGGCCCCTCCAGCAGCTTCAGCGCCGCCTGCGCCTTTTTCA
>JAFYBB010000023.1 GCA_017540445.1 Clostridia bacterium
CCCCCCTCGGGGGGCGAGGCAAGGGGGATTGTGCAGTGTTCGAGGCTTACACCCACGCGCGGCAGCCTTGGCTCGCCCCGGTGACGGGGAGAGCTGGCGCGCAGCGCCTGAGAGGGGGAATCCCACAAGAAAACGTGAGGCGTCTTTTGCTTGTGCTGTTCAGCTTCGCTTCATCTCCGGGTGCTGGCGGTAGAACGCCTCCTTGTCCCTGTACATCATGGCGTCGGCCTCTGAGAAGGCCGCGCGGATGTCGCGGCTGTCCGTCAGCAGGCAGTAGCCGGCGGCGAAGCTGACGTTCTCGAACAGCTCGGACTTCATCTTGATGTCGGCGATCTTCGCGCGCACGTCCGCCTCGTCGGTGTCGCGCAGCAGCACCAGGAACTCGTCGCCGCCGACCCGGTAGATCTCCTCGCCGGCGAAGGTGCTCTGCAGGATCATGGCCGCGTTCTTCAGCATCGTGTCGCCCGCCACGTGCCCCAGGTGGTCGTTGACGTACTTCAGGCTGTTCATGTCCGCGAACACCACGCCCATGCGGCAGGGCGCAGCCCCCTGCGCCTCGCTCAGCCCGGCCAAGCGGGCGTTCAGGGCGTTGCGGTTCATCACGCCGGTCAGAAGGTCGGTGGCGTTCAGCGCCTTCAGCTGGTCGATGAAGCGGTTGTTGGCGATCTCGGAGGCGATGAAGTAGGTGGTCAGCTCCAGCGTGTCCTTGATGTGCTGGGTGTTCTCGGTGTCGAAGTTCACCGCCATGATGTAGCCCAGGAACTGCCCCCGGGGAATCAGCGGGTACAGCACCAGCCGCTCCACGCCGGCGCAGACCAGCGACTGATACCACTTCGGGTTGCGCTGGCGGATGAACTCCATGTCGTTGGCGTCGCGGATCACCAGGCAGAAGCTGCCAGCCATCGTGTCCAGCCAGGTCTCCGCCAAGTCGAAAAAGTCCTCGTCCAGGTCGTCCGGGTTCTTCTCCATCCACGCGAATTCGGAGCCCGGCGCCCGCGCCTCCCCCAGCACCGAGCACCGCCGCAGGCTCTCGTCCAGCAGCAGCACGCTGCAGTAGTCGGCGTCGCAGATGGTGCGCACGTCCTCGATCACCGCCTGCATGATCTCGTCGAAGGGCTTGTCCTCCCGCAGCTTGATGCAGGTGCCGATGACCTCCATGGCCGTCTCCTGGGAGATGTTCAGCGACAGCAGGTTGTCGTCGTCCTTCTTCAAAAGCACCTGGGTATAGGCGCAGTAGTACACGTCCGCCTCGTCGCCCTGCAGCGGCTGGAAGAAGGCCATGATGTCGAAGGGATACCGGCTGGCGCGCACGCAGTTGTGGATCGGCTGCTTCTGCACGGCGCAGCGGAAGCACACGTCCTCGAAGTTCAGGTCCTTCGGGATGTAGCGGGTGTACTCGCTGTTGGGCACGAACACCGCCTTCTTGTCGCTGTGCATGTCCACGCCCCCGGCAGCCAGCGCCAGCGAATCGAGATACCGGTCGTTCCCCGTCACGATGCGCACCGCCCCGCACCCGCCGTCGGGCTTCTTCTCGACGGACAGTATGCAGGTCATCGAATCAAACCGCTCCGCAAAACGCTTCCAGTCCATGGCAATGCCTCCGCTCGATCCATTCACGCGCCAACCCGCCGCGCCCCGCGCCGCATCGGCGTCCATGTTAAGATTACCACATTTTTCGGCAATAATCAACCGCAATTTGGATGACGGCGAGGACAGATGACAGTGGGGACGGTTCTCGCTGTCATCTTTTGGCCGAAAAAGATGACAGCGAGAACCGTCCCCGCTGTCATCTTTCGGACAGGTACGCCTCGATCACCGCGGCGTGCACCGCGGCGGCGGTCACGGCGGCGGAATCGTCGGGCAGGAAGGCCGTGCTGTGCAGCGGCATGGGGCCGCCCACGCCGATGTGGTAGTAGGACCCGGGCCGCGCCTGGAGGAAGTAGCCGAAGTCCTCGGTGGTCATGGTGGGTTCGCCGATGAGGCGCACATTATCGCCCCCCAGCAGGCCGCGGGCGGCGCGCTCGACCAGGGCGGTCATGGCGTCGTCGTTCACCACGCCGGGGTAGCTCTCCCGCAGATTGACCTCCGCCGTCGCGCCCCAGGCGGGCAGCGCCTCTTCCACCGCCCGATTGAAGCGCCTGCGCATCTCGCGGCGGGCGTCGGGCCCGAGGCTTCGTATGATGCCCGCGAACGTGGCCTCGTCCGCCAGCGCGTTTTCCGCGGTCCCCGCGCGCAGCGTGCCCACCGACAGCACCACCCGCTCGCCGGGCAGGCTTCGGGGGATGGCGAGCAGCCGGGTCACCAGGTCCGCCGCCGCGCCCAGGGCGTCCACGCCCTTCTCCCGCTCGGCCCCGTGGGCGCTTCTGCCGTGCACGACCACCCGAAAGGTGTCCGACGCCGCGTAGAACTTGCCGTAGCGCACGCCCACGCGGCCCGTGGGCAGCTCCGGCGACACGTGCGCGCCGAACACGGCGTCCACGCCCTCCAGCGCCCCGGCTGCGATCATCCGCTCGGCCCCGCCCCGGCCCTCCTCGTCCGGCTGGAACAGGAACACCACCGCGCCGGGCAGCTCTTCCCGGCGGTCCGCCAGCAGCCGCGCCGCGCCCAGCGCCGCGGCCAGGTGCACGTCGTGGCCGCAGGCGTGCATAACGCCGGGGTTCTCCGACGCGAATGCCGCGCCGGTGACCTCGGTCAGCGGCAACGCGTCCATGTCGGAGCGCAGCGCCGCCACGGGCCCGGGCCGCCCGCCCTCCAGCCGGGCGACGACGGCCGTGTCCAGCAGCCGCCAGGCGGGGATGCCCAAGCCGTTCAGCCAGGCCTCGACGCGCTCCGCGGTCCGATATTCCCGGTTGCCCAGCTCCGGATGCCGGTGGAAATCCCGCCGCAGCGCGGCGATCTGCGGGGCGATGGCCTGGGCTTGCTTTATATAGTCGATCATGTTATCATCTGAGTGACGAGTTAGGAGTGAGGAGTGAGGAGTACAAGTCAGCGATTCTGTGCTTC
>JAFYBB010000242.1 GCA_017540445.1 Clostridia bacterium
TCCGGCTATGAGACCGGCGAGCGGACGCCCAGCACGGAGGTCCTGCTGGCCCTGTCCCATCTCTACCTGTGCTCTACGGATTACCTGCTGGGCAGGAATCAAAGCGCCTCGAACAACAGCATCAGCGTCGACGGCCTGACGGAGCGGCAGATCGCCGCCCTTCGGTTGCTGGTGGAATCCATGAAGAACAGCTGAATAATGTGAGTCGCGGGGACAGGTTCCCTGACTCACACTCATCCTCATGGGCGAGCCAATGAACCTGTCCCCGCGACTTATGATATTATTGGGTCAACTGACCTTGACAATGCTTTCCACGGATTCAGAGTTGTTATACAGTTCATCCGGAGGAATATCTGTCGCATCATCCCAGCAAACAACGCCCATTTCATCCACATGGACGCATCTGAAATAAGACTCCTCCTTCAGTTGGCTGAAAAGCGGATACTGTAAAAGAGGATAGCAATTATAGATTCTCTTGTCGCCATCCGAAAACTCTACGAGCAACAGATAGTTCTTCATCGGTTTCACTTTTTCTGCTCTGATCACTTGGCTTCACCTCAATCAATCTTCCCGGGATTAATGCCCTGATTAATCAGATCCCATGCCTTTTCCAGTTTATCCGCATTCCTGATAATCCATGCTGAAACAACATCGTGGTCAGATTTCTTGCGCAGTCGTTTCGTTCCTTTCAACGGCTTTCCATCAAACCCGTACTGGCAATCCTCATCTTTCTTCAGAATCAAGACATGACGCGAATGGTGTTTTTCATACTAGTTCGCCGTAAATGTATACAACGATTTGCTCGTTCTCAAACCACTTTATTCGCGCCATTTCATCGACCTCCGCACATGGTACTGTTCCTCTTTTTGATGTAATCTTCCTGAACAAAAACGTCTACTTTCACATATATAGTATAGCATAGACAAAAACTTCAGTCAACGTACAGGGGAAGGTTTGAATAAGAATTCTGGATGAACAATGCAATGATCATTTGAGATACGAATGTCCCAGGCCCAAGCCTTTCTTTTTCTTGACAAGAGATATATCATGCTATATACTGAGTTCAGAGCGCGAATGGAGGTGTCGATATGCAAACCGCAAAGGTCTTCACCAGCGGCAGGAGCCAGGCCGTGCGCATCCCCAAGGAATACAGGTTTGACGCCGAAGAGGTGTTCATCAACCGGGTGGGCGACGCGGTGATCCTCACGCCCATTGGCAAGGCGAAGGACGTGTTTCGCGAAGGGCTATCCGGCTTCTCCGCCGATTTCCTCGCGGAAGGTCGCCCGGCGCAAACGCCCACGAAGCGGGAGGGCTTGTGACCGTGTACATGCTGGACACCAACATACTGGTCTACGCCATCCGGCACCCGGGCGACGCCGTCAACGACGGAATCGCGGAACACGTCGCAAATGACATCTGCATTTCATCCATCACCTACGGCGAGCTGGAATACGGCATATGCAAGAGCGCCCACCCGGAGCAGAACCGGCAGGCGCTCAGGCAGATGCTCAGCGGCATTCCCATACTGGACTTCGACTGGCTGGCCGCCGAGCACTTCGGAGACATCTTCGCCGAATTGGAGCGTCAGGGGCAACGCATCGGCGAGCGGGATATGCTCATCGCCGTCCATGCCCGTTCGCTGAACTACACGCTCGTCACCAACAACACCCGCGAGTTCGGTCGCGTGCCGGGACTGGCCATTGAGGATTGGCTGAACCGATAATCCGCGTTGGACCATCCGAAACAGAAGCCATGCACGGTCCTCTGCACGGTCCTCCGTTATTTCTATCTTGCGTAACACAGGCATTTCGGATATAATAATGTCACAGAGTTACTGGAGGGAATTGCCCGTGCAATTCGAGTGGGACGAGGAAAAGGCTGCGCTGAACCTGAAGAAGCACGGCGTTCGGTTTGAAACCGCCGCAAAGGTATTCTGCGATGAAAACCGCATAGAGCTTTACGATTCCACGCACAGTACAGGCGAAGATCGGTACAACACCATCGGTATGGTCGATCATATCCTCTTCGTCGTGTATACCGAACGAAAGAACCGCATAAGACTGATCTCAGCCAGACCCGCGAGCAGCAAAGAAAGGAGCTTGTACTATGATCGTTACCTATGAAATCAAAAACAACCCCAAACCTCGCAAGCCCCTGACGCCTGAGGAAATCGCGGCGATCGAGGCAAGAGCACCCCGAGACGAGGACATCGTGTTTGACGAGGATTGCCCCGAAATGACCGAGGAGCAGCTTAAGCAGTTCAAGCGGGTGCATCCCCGCAGAGACGACGCAAACTCGGGCCGAAAGCTCGGTTAACCCCTTAAAAGCGCCCTGAATCGGGCGCTTTTCTATGGTTTTTCACAAAAAGCCAGCCGCCACTCTGGCAAGTGACGGCTGTTTTCGTAGCTGAGAAGCTACAAGAGAAAAGATGTTACTGAGGAGCAACCGCATGCGGGTCGATCTTCATCATTATTTAACGCCATGCCGAAGAAATGTCAAGCAAAACGGTTTCACTTCCCACGAACAATAGCTTGCTGCCCGCCACACGAGGCGTTATGCGTTCGGCATGAGGAGCACAGCCATTCCGTGCTCCTCACTCCTAATTCCTCACTCATCACTCGGGCGGGCGCCGCATCGGCGCCCCTACTCCCTATTGCCTATTCCCTATTGCCTGATCTTCCCTCATCCCCGCTCAAACCGGATCACGTTCCAGCTGAGGGCGGGGAGCTTCACCTGGGCCCGGCCACCGTCCACGGCGCCGCCGGGGCCGGCGGTGGGGGCCACGTTCATCGGGTTTTCCTCGGTGTTCACGGCCTTCACGTCGTCGTGGTGGAGCAGTATGTGCTCCGTGAGCTTCACGTCGCCGAAGGCGCGCAGGTCGATGTCCAGGCAGAAGTCCTCGGACGGGTCGCGGTTCACGCAGAACACCGTTACGCTGCCGTCGTCGGCCATCGTGGCCGTGGCGTCGATCAGCGGCACGCCCTCGTAGTCGCTGCAGTCGTACACCGGCGTGTCCACCAGCGCCTTCAGCGCGGTGCCGCGGCCGTACTTCGAGGCGTGCAGGAAGGGCCAGTAGATGGTCTGCGCCCAGCAGCCGCCGCCGTTGCGGGTCATGATCGGGGCGATCACGTTCACCAGCTGCGCCAGGCACGCCACCTTCACCCGGTCGGCGTTGCGCAGGAAGGTGATCAGCATGCTGCCCGCCAGCAGCGCGTCCTCGAAGTTGTAGATGTCCTCCAGGAGCGGCAGGGCCGGGCCCCACTTCTCCCGCTTCCAGATCTCCTTGTCCTGCTCATTGGAGTGGTACCACACGTTCCACTCGTCGAAGGACAGGTTGACCGTCTTCTTGCTGTGCTTCTTGCCCTTCACCGCGTCGCAGATGGCCACCACGGTCTTGATGAAGTCGTCCAGGTCCATCGTGCGGGCCAGGAAGCCGGGGGTGTCGCCCGAGGGATTGCCGTAGTAGCGGTGCAGCGACACGTAGTCGATGTTGTCGTAGCACTCGTTCAGCATCGTCAGCTCCCAGTCGCCGAAGGTGGGCATGCCGGAGCCGGACGAGCCGCAGGCCACCAGCTCGATGGTGGGATCGACCCACTTCATCATCTTGGCGGACTCGTTGGCGATGCGGCCGTACTCATAGGCCGTCTTGCTGCCCATCTGCCAGGGGCCGTCCATCTCGTTGCCCAGGCACCACAGCTTGATGCCCAGCGGGTCCTTCTTGCCGTTGGCGATGCGCATGTCGCTGTACTTGCTGCCGCCGGGATGGTTGGCGTACTCCACGATGTCCCGGGCGTTCTCCGGGCCGCGGGTGCCCAGGTTCACGGCGTACATCACCTGGGTGTCCGCCTTCTTGGCCCAGTCCGCGAACTCGTGCAGGCCCACGGCGTTGGTCTCGGTGGTGAACCAGGCCAGATCCAGCCGCTTCGGGCGGTCGGGGCCCACGGAGTCCTCCCAGTGGAAGCCGGAGACGAAGTTGCCGCCGGGATAGCGCACCACCGGCACGCCCAGCTTGCGCACCATGTCCAGCACGTCCTTGCGGAAGCCCTGCGCGTCGGCCTGGGGATGGCCGGGCTCGTAGATGCCGCCGTAGACGGCGCGGCCCAGGTGCTCGATGAACGAGCCGTAGATGCGGGGATCGATCTTGCCGATGACGTAGTCCCTGTCCAGTATCATGGATGCCTGCTTCATGGTATCTCTCCTTGCTCTTATTGGTCTTGTCCCGTGGCGCGCACGCCCCAGACGGTCTGCCCGTCCGCGGACATGGCGGAAAAGGTGGTGACGAATGCGTCCTGATCGGCATCGTAGCCGATGTCGTAGAAGCCATGGTACTCCACGCCGTCCAGCGTCAGGCGGATGCGCCCTTCGCCGTCGTCCTCGAATGTGCCGGCATGCCCGCCGGCGACGGTGAGATCCTCGCGGAAGGTCAGCGGCTCGGAGGCGTGCTCGACGGCGTTTGTATCCTGCCCGTGAAAGAGCACCTTGAACGTGCCGAAGGGCTCGTGCGCCGCACTGGCGGGGATGTTCGAGGCCGCCACGTACCGCGTGGGCGCGATCACCGGCCAGCCGAAGTCGTTGAACCACATGCGGCGGGTCTGCACGATGTAGCGGGCGTCGTTGCCGATGAAGCGCGTGTGGTGGATCAGGAACCAGCCGTCCTGCGCCTGAATGGCGCTGTTGTGGCCCGGCGAGCGGATGACCTGGGCCTTGGCGCTGTTCTCACCCGCCAGCGGCGCGAACGTGTAGCCGCCCATCAGCTTCACGCCGAAGCCGGCCACGTCGTCGTCGTTCCAGAAGTTGCCGGGCTTGCACATACAGTTACGCATGTCCTGGCCCCGGGCGTCCTCGTAGGGGCCCTCGACCTGCTTCGACCGGCACACGCGGATGTTGTAGCCGTCGTTCACGTTCAGCCCGCCGAAGGACAGGAACAGGTAGTAGTAGCCGTTGTCCGGGTTGTAGACGATGTAGGGGGCCTCGATGCGGGCGTGGTTGCCGCCCAGCAGCCGGACGCCGTAGGGCTCCTGGCCCTCCAGGATCAGCCCGGTTTCCGGGTCCAGCTCCAGCAGGAAGATGCCGCCGGAATACGAGCCGTACACCATCCACAGCCGGCCCTGGGCGTCGAAGAAGGCGCAGGGGTCGATGGCATTGGGCAGCTTCGTGGCGTCGTAGCCGGGCGCGCCGCTCTTGAGCAGTATCTGCACGTTCTCAAAGGGCCCCTCCGGGCTGTCCGACACCGCCAGGCCCAGCGCCGACAGCGGCTTCGAGCCCTCGCAGCAACAATAGTACATGCAATAGCGGCCGTTGTCAAGCCGGATCACGTCCGGTGCCCAGAAGGTGCCCGCCTCGGCAAAGGTCAGGGCCTCCTTGAACTGGACCGCGTAATCGCTCTGGAGGGTGCACTTGTCCAGCTTGGAAAACAGCTTCCAGTCCTGCAGGTCAGACGACTTCGCCGCCTGCATGTGGCTGCCGTAGATGTAGTACACCCCGCCGTCGTACAGCACCGACGGGTCATGCACGCTTGCGTTCCCGAACTTCACCTGCGCCGCCCGCCCGGGCAGCATCAGCATCCACAGGAGCAATGCAATAAACAGTACGATTCTCTTCTTCATAACCATTCTCAACACTCCACCCTCGTTTACCCCTTCACCGCGCCGGCGGTCATGCCCTCGACGATGAACTTCTGCGCGAACAGGTAGATCAGCAGCAGCGGCAGTATCGCGAAGCAGGAGCCGGTGATCATCAGGTCGTAGTTGTTGCCGTAGGGCGACCAGAGGGTGTTCAGGCCGATCGGTATCGTGTACTTCTTCATGTCGGAGAGCACCAGCATCGGCCACAGCAGCGCGTTCCACGCGCCCATGCCCGTCAGCACCGCCATGGAGGCGTAGGCCGGCTTCATCACCGGCACGATGATGCGGAAGAACACGCCGTACTCGGTGCAGCCGTCGATGCGGCCCGCCTCGATCATCTCGTAGGGAATGCCCGTGAGGAACTGTCGGAAGAAGAACACCGCGCTCATGCTGACCAGGAACGGCAGCATCACGCCCGCGTAGGTGTTCCTGAGGCCCATGGCGTTGACCTGGGTGTACATGGGCAGCATCAGGATCTCCAGCGGCACCATCATCACCATCAGCACGCACATGAATATGAGGTTCTTGCCCTTGAAGTTGTACTTCGCCAGGCCGTAGGCCACCATCGAGGACAGCAGCAGCGTCAGGCTGCCCTGCACCAGCACCACCAGCAGGCTGTTCTTGTACCACAGGAAGTAGTCGTGGGGGTTGTACTCGCCGTTTGACATCACGCCGGTGAACAGGTACTTCCAGGCCTTCGTGTGCAGCAGCGACGGCGTGGGGTTCAGGTTCAGGCCGCTGACGAACAGCTGCGCGCCGCCCTTGAACGTGCCCAGCAACAGCGCGTACAGCGGGATCAAGAACAGTATGCACAGGAGGATGAAGAAGATGCCCAGCAGCACCTTCGCCACGGGACTGGACGTTTGCTTGTTCATGGTCAGTCCTCCTTCCTGCCGATCACGCCGGTGATGCGCAGCTGGATCAGGGTGATGATCAGCGCGCCGAGGAGCAGCACCAGGCCGACCGCCGAGGCGAAGCCGAACTTGTCGACCTTCTCAAAGCCGTAGCGGTACAGGTAGCCGACGATGGTCAGGCCGTAGTTCTTGGGGCTGTTGTTGCCGCCGAAGATCATGTAGCTCTCGGTGAACATCGCCAGGCCCGCGTAGATGGAGATCGTCAGCACGTAGATCGTGGTGGGCTTCAAAAGCGGCAGGCAGATCTTCGTGAACTTCTGCACGCTGTTCGCGCCGTCGATGTCGGCGGCCTCGTACAGCTCCTTGGAGATGGACTTCAGCCCCGCCATGTAGTACAGCATGTTCATGCCCGTCCAGCGCCAGAAGCACAGCAGCACCATCGCGAACATCGAGCCGTTCTGGTCCTTGAGCCAGGTGATGGGCTTCAGGCCGAACAGGCCGCGCACCTGGTTCATCATCGCGCCGTCCAGCTCGGAGAACATCATTCGGAAGATGATGCCGGCCACCACGACGGAGCACAGCACCGGCATGAAGGCCACGGTCTTGAAGAGCTTCCCCGCCCGGGAGAGGCCCGTCTCGGCCATGTAGGCCAGCAGCATCGGCACCGGGATCAGTATCGCGCAGGTGAGCACCATGTACACCACCGAGTTGCGCACCGCCGTGTAGAAGTTCTTGTTGGCGAACAGGTCCTGGTAGTTCTTGAAGCCGATCCACCGCGTGCCCGCGCCGGTGATCTCCTGGAAGCTCATCATCACGGTGGAGATGAACGGATACAGGAAGAACACAAAGAAGGTGATGATGAACGGCGCGACGAACACGTAGGGCGCCACGTTCTGGGAGTAGAGCAGGTCGCGGTTCAGCGCCACGTACACCGCGATCAGCGCCAGGCCGGCCAGTATCACCCACAGCCGGAAGCGGGCCACGCCGAACCACAGGTTCTGCAGGAAGCTGTAGCTCTGCCCCTCCTCCAGCGCGCCGAAGAAGTAGGGGCTGAGGTCGTCCTTGGCATCGTAGGCCTTGTCGAAGCGAACGGCCTTGCCCTGCAGGGAGAACAGCCCCGTGACCCCCAGCACCAGCAACAGCGCGCCCAGCACCAGCAGGATCACGGCCCGCTTGCCGTTGCCCCGCGAAACCGGCACAACCGCTTGAGCTTGCATCGAATTACCCCTCTCTGTATCGGAATGAAAACCTGAAAGCATACTTCTGAGCGTCGAAGACCCTCGCGCAGGTCCCCGTCACATGAAACATGGGAGGGAGAAGTTTCCCCCTCCCATGAACGGGATTGTGGTTCCTTTAGAGGTTAGAACAGGTCGCTGTCGATGGCGTCCTGAGCGGTCTCCAGCGCCTCGGCGGTGTCGACGCCGTCCACGTACACCTCGTTCCACAGGGTGGTGCCCAGGTAGTTGTTGATGGTGGGGCTGATGGAGGTGGACACGATGAAGCCGATGCTATCCTTGATGGGCAGCAGCGCGTCGATCGGGTAGCCGATGAAGTACTGGTTGAACTTGTTGTCGTCGGTCTTCATGATGGAAGCGTCGTCCCAGATGGAGGTGTTGCAGGGGTCAAAGCCCATGACGTCCCAGATCTGAGCCTCGCCCTCGGGAGAGACCTTCGCGAAGGCCACGAACTCGGCGCACAGCTCGGGGTTGGTGCCGTTGGCATAGATGACGGTGCCGGTGCCGCCCTGGCCGATGGACTGCAGCTGGCCTTCCTCAAACACGGGGCAGGGCGCCAGGACGTAGCGGTCCTTGCAGTTCTCGCCAATCTCGTCGGTGAAGCGGCTCATGAACCAGAAGGGCATGATGACGCAGGCGATCTTGTTGTTGGCGATGTAGGCCTTGCCTTCCTCGGTGTCGGGCTGGCCGCCGGGGCAGACCTCGCAGATGCCGGCCTCGAGCCAGGACTTCTGGGTGTCGATGACCTTGGCCAGCTCGGGCGTGTTGATCAGCGCCTTGCCGTCGGCCTGCCAGTCGGTGCCCTGCTGCGCCAGCATCAGGGAAGCGACCCACTGGGTGCTGGTCTCAACGGTGCCCATCCAGGCTTCCGGATCGGCTTCCTTCAGCTTCAGGCCGGCCTGATACCAGTCGTCCCAGGTCTTGATGTCTTCGTAGTTGACGCCGGCAGCCTCCAGCATGGCCTTGTCGTAGAAGCAGACCATCGCGCCGACGTGCAGCGGAGCGCCGTAGTACTTGCCGTCCTTGGCGTAGATCTCCAGGCGGGCCTTCACCAGGTCGGCCATGTAGGGGCTCATCGCCTCGGTCAGGTCGAGGAGCTTGTCGCTGTAAGCCAGCACGTTCGGGAACTGGCCCAGCTCGACGTCGCACATGTCGGGCGCGCCTTCGTCGGCCTGCAGGGCCACCTTGAACTTGTTGTGCATGTCGTCGTAGCCGATGGTGGTCACTTCAACGGCGATGGGGCGGTCGGGATACACGCTGTTCCAGCGCTCGGCGGCCTTCTCAAAGAATTCCTGGTGCTGGGCGATGAACGTCCACATCGTGAAGGTGGTGACGCCCTCGGCGGACGCGACGGAGAACGCGCCGAGGAGCATGCAGAGAACCAGAGCCATTGCAAAGAGCTTCTTCATGGGGATTGCCTCCTTCATTATTTGAATAGCGGTGGCCGCTAAACAATTCGCATTGGTCAATAGCGCAATCTTATCGTCATGTTCCACAAATCCTGAACGATAACATTAACGTTAATGCTCTTGACTGTGACAATCATATCATGGTATGCTGACTTTGTCAAGGGGGCAAATCCACATTTTTCTAAAAAATATATTATCGTGCGTACCCAGTTAATACTTTTCTTTTATACTGAACGGAGGAAGGGCCCCGCAGGGCCCTTCGGAAACGGAGAACGTCATGGCCCAATCGAACGGCATCAGGCGCGTGACCCTGCAGGACATCGCCCGCGAGACGGGCTATTCCATCAACACGGTGTCCCACGCGCTGCGCAACAAGGACGACATCGCCCGGGAGACCCGCGAGCGCATCCGGCGGGTGGCGCAGGACATGGGCTACATGGGCAACCAGATCGCCAGCTCCCTGCGCTCCGGGCGCACCCGCACGCTGGCGGTGATTTTGGGCAACATGTCCAACCCCTTCTACGGCATCATGGCCGACACGATACAGGACGTGGCCGCCGCCCGCGACTACAGCCTGCAGATCATGTGCTCCCGCGAGCGGGCGGAGCTGGAGCAGCGGCTGGTGGAATCCGCCGTGTCCCGCCGGGTGGACGGCATACTGCTCTTCCCCACCAACGACAGCCTGCCCACGGTGAAGCGCCTGCAGGCGCTGGGCATCCCCTTCGTGCTGATGTCGCGCACGCTGGGCGACGGCATCGCCGACAGCGTCACCAGCGACGAGGTGCAGGGCGCCTATTTGGCCGCCGCCCACCTGATCGGGCACGGCCGCCGCGCGCTGGGCTACCTGGCCCATCAGCGCATCGTGTTCAGCTATGAAAAGCGCCTGGAGGGCTTTATGCGCGCCTGCGACGAGGCGCGCATTCCGGCGGAAGACCGCCACGTCTATTCCGGCGCCATGCCGGAACAGGACTGGCACAGCTCGGTCACAGCCTGCCTGCTGGACTGGCACCGGGCGGGGGTGGACGGCCTGTTCGTGTTCTGCGACGAGGAGGCCTGGCACGTCCAGTCCGTCATCCAGCAGACCCCCGAGCTTCGGGGCTGGGACGTGGGCATCGTGTCCTTCGACAACATCCAGGGCACCCAGTTCTTCCCCGCCGACCTGTGCAGCGTGGACTGCAACTTCGCGGAGATGGCCCGCCGGGGCGTCGATCTGCTCCGCGACCGCATCCACGGCGACGACCGCCCGCCCCGCACCGTCACCTGCCCCGTGCGCCTCGTCTGCCGGGGCAGCTGCAGGCCGAAGGCATAAATAGCTCATCACGGAAACCTGTGGGATTGGAGAACCCCCTCTCCGCCCTTCGGGCACCTCTTCCGGGGGCGAGGCAAGGGGATAGCGCGGGATTCGAGGTTTGCGCACCCGCGCGGCAGCCTTGGCTCGCCCCGGGAACGGGATGGCGCATGGTTCGAGGTTAGCACCTGTGCGCGGCAGCCTTGGCTCGCCCCGGGAACGGGCAGCGAACGCCCGGAAAACAGCACAGTGTGCTGTTTTCAGTGAGCTGGGGCCGAGGCAGGCCCGTGGGATGAGCTGGCGCGTAGCGCCTGAGAGGGGCCTTTCTGGCTTGTCCTGTGCGGCAGGCGGGGGAGGCCCCTCTCCGCCCTTCGGGCACCTCTTCCAGGGGCCTGCCGGCCCGGCCTCGCTGAAAACGCTCCACTGGAGCGTTTTCCGGGCGCTGCGGCCCCCCTCACGGGGGCGAGGCAAGGGGGTAGTGCGGTGTTCGAGGTTTGCAACCACGCGCGGCAGCCTTGGCTCGCCCCGGTGACGGGCAGCGAACGCCCGGAAAACAGCACAGTGTGCTGTTTTCAGTGGTTCGAGCGCCCGGAGAACAGTCCAGTGGACTGTTCTCAGCGAGAA
>JAFYBB010000243.1 GCA_017540445.1 Clostridia bacterium
TGTAAGCAGGGTGGAGAGATTCATGTTGTTCCTTTCAGCATGCGGGTCGGATCATGCCGGGACAGGGCCTCGCGCGACGGCGGAGGCCCTGTCGTTGCCCAATCGGTTATTCGAGGCCGATGGCCGGGGGCTCGGGCGCGGTCTCGGCGCCGCCGGTGCGATCGCCGAGGCTGATCTGCCACAGCTGCGTCCACAGGCCCTCGTCCACGATCTGCTGCAAAAAGCCGTTGACGAACGCCACGCCGTCGGAATCCTTCGGCAGGCCGATGCCGTAGTTGTCGTCCTTGCCGAAGATGCCGGCCACGGCGTACTTGCCGGGGTTGCGCACGATGGAGCCGAGGATCAGCGTGTAGTCGGTGACGTAGGCGTCGGCGCGGCCGGTCTCCACGTCCTGGCGGGCGGTCACGTCGTCGATCTCCTCCTGCACGATGGCCTCCGGCGCGTATTCCGCCAGGATCGCCGGGCCGCTGGAGCCCTGCTGGGTGGCGACCACCTTGCCGGCCAGGTCCTCAAGGCCCTGGATCGCCTCGTTCCCGGCGGCGACCAGTATGGCCTGCTTGGAGGTGAAGTAGGGGCCCGCGAAGGAGATGACCTCCTGCCGCGCGGGGAGGATGGAGTAGGTGGCGAACACCGCGTCCACCTGGTCGCTGATCAGCACGTCCTCGCGGGTGCTGGAGGTGACCTGCGTGAACGACCACTTGGTGGGATCGCCGAAGATGTAGTTCGCCAGCAGCTGGTACAGGCCCGCGTCGAAGCCGCGATAGTGGCCGTCCTCCTCGTCCAGCAGGCTGAACAGGAAGGACTGGGCCGTAGTGCCCACGCGCAGCACGCCCGCTTCCTTGACCTTGCTCGCCCACGCGCTGGACGCGATCACATCGTCGCCCGCGACGGGGCCGCTTGCGATCAGGGCGTCAAAGGCTTCCTTGTCGATGGCACTCGGTTGCGCCTCCTCGGCAAAGGCGGCGGCAAAGGCCGCGAGGATCAGGACTGCCGCCACCAGCGCGGCCAGAAGCTTATTCAATCTCTTCATGTTTGTGTCCTCCTTGATGAATTGAACATATTCTATCATATTGATAGATTTATGTCCAATACAAAGGACCGATGCGGGGTCATAGCCTGAATCTATAACTTTTCCCGCTATCCCCGCACAAACGGCGCGCAATATTCGGCGTTGATCTGACTGATTTTTCAGACGGACTTGAAAACCCTGTTTCCTTGCGTTATAATAGGAATATAAGGAGAGGGAGGATGTGTCATGATTTCAACGAGAGGGCGCTACGCGCTGCGCGTCATGGTGGACCTGGCCGAGCAGGATTCCGACAGCTTTGTGCCGCTGAACGAAATCGCTCAGCGGCAGGGCATATCCATCAAGTATCTGGAGCTCATCCTCAAAACACTGGTGCAGCATGGACTGTTGAAGGGGCATCGCGGCAAGGGCGGCGGCTATAAGCTCACGAGAGCGCCGGAGGAATACACCGTGGGTGAAATACTCGAACTCACGGAGGGCACCCTTGCGACCGTCGCATGCCTCGCGCCCGGCGCGGAAGACTGCCCAAGGCAGGCGCATTGCCGAACGCTTCCGATGTGGCGCCGGTTTGACGCGATGGTCCACGACTTCTTCTTTGGAATGACCTTAAGGGATTTGATGAATGAAGCATCGGCACAGGATCATGGCGACCATCATCTGTACAGTCCCTTGCTGAAATAGCGATCCCCCCTGTCAGGAAACACCACCACAATGTTTCCCCGGGCGCCACCCAAGATCAGTTTCTTCGCGGCCGCCAGCGCTCCGCCCGAGGAGGACCCGGCGAAAATGCCTTCTGTGCGCGCCAGCGTGCGCGCGGCCCGGAATGCCTCGTTGTCCGTGACCTTGATGACCTGATCCACCAGTGACATATCCATCGTATCCGGGATGAAGTCGTTGCCGATTCCCTCGATATCGTAGTCGGCGTGTTCGCCGCCGCCCATCGTGGAACCGACGGGGTCCGCCAGCACGCCCTGAATGGCGGGGTTCTGTTCCTTCAGATAGCGCATGATGCCCGAATAGGTGCCGCCGCTGCCGGCTCCGGCGACGAAGTAGTCAATTCTGCCCTCCAGATCGCGCCAGATCTCCGGCCCCGTCGTCTCATAGTGCGCCAGCGGATTCACGGGATTGTGGAACTGCTCCAGGGAGATCGCGCCGGGGATGGTCGCCCGAAGCTCGTTCGCCCTCGCTTCCGCGCCGAGCATACCGCCCTCACGGGGCGTGTTGACCACATCCGCGCCAAGCGCCCACAGCAGCGTCTGCTTCTCCTGGGAGAACTTGGTGGGCACGACCAATATCACGCGATATCCCCGCTTCAGCGCGGCGAAGGCGATGCCCAGGCCCGTGTTGCCGGCGGTGGCTTCCACGATGGCTCCGCCGCTCTTCAGGATTCCTCTGCGTTCCGCGTCTTCGATCATATATTTCCCGACCCTGTCCTTCACGCTGCCCGCAGGATTGAACAATTCCAGTTTTGCGTACAGGTTCACGCCATCCGGCAGATCCTGGTGGTTCAGCCTGACCAACGGCGTATTGCCGATCAACGCTTGCATGGATTCATAGAGCGCCATTGCGATTCCTCCTCAATTCAGCTTGCTCGCCGCGATGGCCTGTTGAAGGTCGGCAAGCAGGTCGTCGATGTGTTCAAGGCCCACGGACAGGCGGATCAGGTTGTCCGTGATGCCCACCTTCAGCCGCAGCTCATGGGGGATGGAGGCGTGGGTCATCGTCGCCGGATGGCACACCAGCGATTCCACGCCGCCGAGGCTCTCTCCGAGGATGATCAGCCGCAGGGATTTGAAAAACGCCCGGTAATCATAATCATCCTTCAGTATAAATGAGATCATCGCGCCGCCGTTCTTCGCCTGTCGGCGGTTGACCTCGTAGCCCGCGTCCTCCGGCAGGCCGGGATAATACACCCGCGCCACGGCGTCGTGGGCCTGCAGCCACCGCGCGGCCCTTTCCGCGTTGGCGACGTGCCGGTCCATGCGCACCGCCAGCGTCTTAATGCCGCGAATCAGCAGGAAGCTGTCGAACGGTCCCAGCACGCCGCCGGTGGCGTTCTGGAGAAAGGCCAGCCGTTCCGCCAGCCCTTCGTCCCGAACCACGACGAGCCCCGCCACGAGGTCGCTGTGTCCGCCGAGGTACTTTGTGGCGCTGTGGATCACGATGTCCGCGCCCAGCTCCAGCGGCCTTTGCAGGTAGGGCGTCATGAACGTGTTGTCCACGATGGACAGGACGCCGTGCGCATGGGCGATCCTGGACACGCACGCGAGATCGGTCACGGTCATCAGCGGGTTGGCCGGGCTCTCCACTAAGATCGCGGCGACATCCTCCGTGATGGCCGCGTCCAGCGCCGCGGGATCGGAGGTGTCGACGATGCCGTAGTTCAATCCGAACGGCTTGAAAACCTTGTCCAGCACGCGATAGGTGCCGCCGTAGACGTTGCTGGAGATCAACACCTTGTCCCCGGACTGGAACAGCTGCAGCACCGCCGTGATCGCCGCCATCCCCGAGGCGAAGGCAAAGCCCGCGCTGCCGCCTTCAAGCTCCGCGATCAACGCCTCCAGCGCCGCGCGCGTGGGGTTGCCGGTGCGGGAGTACTCCCACTCCGGATTGGTGCCCAGCTCAGGCTGTTGGTACGTTGAAGTCTGATAAATCGGCGTATTGACCGACCCCGTCAGCGGGTCGCCGAAAAGTCCGCCGTGGATCAGCGCGGATTCAAACTGTCTGCGGTCTGCCATTGCGGTTTTTTTCTCCATCATATCCATCCCTCTCCTTTATCTCAGCATGTTCAAAAACTGCGCGATGCGCGGGACGCTGCCGTCGTTCATCTCGTCCCAGGAGCCCTCGCGCAATATCCGCCCGCCGTCGAAGAACACGATCTTGTCCGCCACCTCCTGGGCGAAGGACAGCTTGTGCGTGATGATGACGATGGTCTGCTTCTCCGCGCAGAGCTGGCGGATGATGCTGAGAACCTCGTACTCCAGCTCGGGGTCCAGCGCGCTGGTGGGCTCGTCGAACAGCAAGAGCTCCGGCTTCATGGCCAGGGCCCGGGCGATGGCGACGCGCTGCTGCTGCCCGCCGGAGAGGTCGCGGGGCCAGGCGTCGCGCTTGTCCGACAGGCCCACCTTTTCAAGCAGCGCCTCGGCCTCCCCGACCGCCTGCGCCCTGTCCTGTTTCAGCACGGAAACGGGGCCCTCGATGATGTTCCCCAGCACCGTCCTGTGGGGGAATAATTGGAAGTTCTGGAACACCATGCCGGTCTTTCGGCGCAGGGCGCGTACCGGGCCGCTCGCGTACTTGGGCGGCGCGCCCTTTCCGAACACCATTTCTTCCCCGTTCAGGTGCACGACGCCGCTGTCCGGCATCTCCAGCAGGTTGATGCAGCGCAAGAGCGTCGTCTTGCCGGAGCCGGAGGGGCCGACCAGCACCGTGGTTTTGTGCGCCTCGATATCGAGGGACACGCCCTTCAGAACGTGGTTATTTCCAAAATGCTTTTGAATATCCCTGACGTAATACATCGCCCTTCACCTACTTTCCCACGCGCAGCTTCCGCTCGCAGAGCTTCTGGACGCCGTTCAGGATCGTGCAGAACATCAGGTAGATCAGCGCCGCCTCGGAGTAGATCAGCAGGTATTTGAGCGAGCTCGCCGCGAACTCCTGCGCCTTGCGGAACATCTCGGCGATCATGATGTTCGAGGCCAGCGACGTGTCCTTCACGAGGCTGATGAACGTGTTGAACAGCGGCGGCACCGACACCTTCGCCGCCTGCGGCACGATGATGCGCCAGAACGCCTGCCGGTACGTCATGCCGATGGAATAGCCCGCCTCCCACTGGCCCCGGTCGATGGAGAGTATCGCCGCGCGGATCGTCTCCGAGGCATACGCGCCGACGTTCAGCGACAGCGCGATCACGCAGGCGATCAGGTTGCTGATCTTCATCGGGTTGCAGATGCCCCAATAGACGATGAACAGCTGCACAAGCAGCGGCGTGCCGCGGAACACCCAGACGTAGAACCGCATGATGTGCGCCAGCACGGGCACCTTGTTGATGATCAGCAGCGCGCTCAGTATGGCGATCACCATGCCGATGGCGAACGAAATGAGCGTCAGCGGGATCGAATAGATCAGGCCCTGTTTCAGCATGGGCCAGAAGGCGTTGAGAACGATGCGAACCTCTCTGGATTCCAGCAGCGCGGTCATAGGCGTCACTCCCGTGAAATACTGCGAAGGGGCTGTCTCAAAATGCACAGGCATGCAAGCATGTACATGTTGTAGGGGCGGCGATGCGCCGCCCGCCGGGAAGTACGATGCGTTTCGTACCCGGGCGGGCGGCCATTGGCCGCCCCTACGCATGCTTCACGCATCCGACACGCGTTTTGAGACAGCCCCCGTTGGTCCGGACAGGGCTTACTTCTGGGACACGTCGATGCTGAAATACTTCTGGGAGATCTCAGCGATGGTGCCGTCGGCCAGCAGCTCGTCGACGGCAGCGCTGATGGCGTCCCGCAGTTCGTCGCGCCCCTTCTGGATCACCACGGCGCTGCTGGTGGCGTCTTCGGACTTGGCGGCGATCTTCGTGGAATCGAAGTCGCCGGTGGTCACCTGCCAGTAGGCGTAGGTCAGCTCGTCGTTGACCACCGCGTCGGCCTCGCCGCCCTTGACCAGCTCCACCGCCAGCGCGAACACGTCCTGGCCGACGATCTCGGCGCCGTAGCTCTGGGCGATCTGGTTGTAGTTGGAGGTCAACCCCTCGGCGGCCTTCTTGCCGGCCAAATCCTCGAAGGCTTTGATCTCGTCGTTGTTCGCGGCGACGATCAGCACCGGCCGGGTGTACACATACGGGGTGGAGAAGTCGTAGGTCTCAAGCCGCGCGTCGGTGATCGTCACCTGGTTCATGATCACGTCGATGGTGCCCGCGTCCAGCGCCGGGAACAGCGAATCCCACGCGCCCTCCACAAATTCCACCTGGTAGCCGATCTTCTCGATATTTGACGCCGGCCCGGATGCGCATTATAATGATTACACACACCGTAAAGGAGAACATGCCGATGAAAACCAAAACGCAGCATATCCGCGAACTGCTGAACAGACTGCCCCGCGCCCATCTCGGCTTCTTTCCCACGCCCCTGCAGCGCCTGGATCGCCTTTCAGAGCTGCTGGGCATCCGCCTGTATATGAAGCGGGATGACTTTACCGGCGTCAATCTCTTCGGCGGAAACAAGGTGCGCAA
>JAFYBB010000244.1 GCA_017540445.1 Clostridia bacterium
ACGATGGCAAGCACGATGAACACGGCCGCGGCGATCTTGGTGTACTTCTGAAGGCGCCCCTCCATGCTCTTGGCCTTGTTCTTGCCGAAGAAGGTCTCGGCGCCGCCGCCGATCGCGCCAAGACCCTGGCGCTGGCCTTCCTGCATCAGCACGGCCACGATGAGGACGATGGAAATCAGGATCAGTACGATATCGATGATGATGGACAAAGCGGACATGGAACATCCTCCTTAAGTAAATAAAAACTCCTGTCCTTTGATCGCCGCAGATGTGATCTGCGCCGTTAAAGCGCATAAAAATACCCGTCGATCAAACACGCTTGACTATTATAGCACGCCTTTTGTGAAAACGCAATGGCATTTTGGATGATTTGACCGGTTTTTCACGGTTAATTCTTGCGTTACAGCGGCGCGTCGGCCCCTTCAAACCGTTTTGAAATGCGCAGCCTCGCCCGGTAGACCTCGTTTCTGGCAAAGCCGGCCGCCTGGGCGGCTTCGGCGGCCTCGCGCAGGCCGTCGCCCGCAAGCAGCCGCGACAGCATGAACGCAGCGGCATCGGCGGGGGCGGCGCTCTGTTCGACGGGGGGCAGGGCGGAAAGGTCCGCCGCCAGGCAGTATTCGCCCTTGCCCACGCTGGGGTTGGCCCGCAGCTGCGCAAGGACCTCGGGGGCGGGCCCCCGGTAGATGCGCTCGAAGCGCTTGGTCAGGTCGCTGCACACGCACAGCGCGGCCTGGGGCCACTTTTCGGCGATGGCCGCCACCAGGTCGACGATTCTGTGGGGCGACTCGTACAGCACGCACACCGGTATGCCGCAGCGGCGGATGGCCTCCAGCTTCTCGTCCAGCGCCTTCTTCTCCCGGGGCAGAAAGCCGTAGAAGGCGAACTCGCGCGCGTCAAAGCCCGATACGGACAGCGCCGTGACCACCGCGGAGGGCCCGCACACGGGCTCCACCGGTATGCCGGCCTCGTGGCAGGCCCGCACCAACAGGTGCCCGGGGTCGGAGATGCCGGGCGTGCCCGCGTCGCAGGTCAGTGCCACCGTCAGATCCTCCGCCAGCATGCGCGCAACCAGCTGCGGGGCCTTGTATTCCTCGTTGTGCCGGTGGCAGGAGGTCATGGGCCGGTGCAGGTCAAACTGGTTGAGCAGCTTCATGGTGACCCGGGTGTCCTCGGCGGCGATCAGGTCGGCGCGCTCCAGCGCCTCGCGCATGCGGGGCGACAAATCGTTCAGGTTGCCGATGGGCGTGGCGACGACGTACAGCTTGGGCATGGCGGCCTCCTTGAGGAGTGAGGAGTGAGGAGTGTGGAGGGTGGAGGGTGGAGGGTGGAGTTTGGAGTCAGCAGCCGGTGGAGGTTATCCAATATCCTGTTTCAGTATGTAGAACAGCTCGTTGTCCGTTTCAAAGCACCCGGCGAGGCTTCGCCCGGGGGGAATGTGCCCTTCCATCCAGCCGGCGTAGTGCGCCGCCATGCCCACATTCCTGCCGCCCAGCGTGCGGGTGGGGAAGGATGCGACCAGCCATTTGGCGTTCACGGCGCGCATCACATCCATGGCGGAAGCTGCGCGCTGCCTTTCGAGCAGCGGCAGGAGCTTGAAAAGCAGCGCCACGTCGTATGCGCCGCCCGGTATCGCGCCGGGGCTCAACAGGTCCGCGCAGACGGCGCGCACGGGCATGCCGTAGACCTGGCCGAAGCGGTTGACCGCCTCCACCGCGCCGCCTGAGATGTCTACGCCCACGGCGTGGATGCCGCGCGCCCCAAGGTACAGCGGGTTGATGCCGCAGGCCAGGTCGAGAACCGACCGGGGTCGGCCTGTTATCCCGAACAGGCGGCCGTACAGCGCGTCCGTCTCGGACAGGGGCAGCCGCTCGCGCGTGGAGGCGTGGCGGCCGAGCATGCGTTCCAGACCGATGTCGGTTTTATCGCAGTGCCAGGCCTGCATGTCGCGGGCCAGCTGCAGGGCTTCCTCGCCCGTCATGAACGCGGCGGTGATGCCGTGCAGCGCCTCGCGGGCGGCCCGGTCCACGTCCCCGGGCTTTTTGTACTTTCCCGCGCATTCATTCCAGATCCTGCGCACCGTGTCCGGGCAGACCTCGCGGTACTTTTTGGACGAAAGCAGCTTGCTCAAAAGATCGTCACGCATCGCCAAGCAGCTCCATCAGTCGCCCGTAGAACCTGAGGTTGTGGGCGGTGGCCAGCTTCAGGGCGTAGGGGTCGCCCACCTTGAACAGGTGGTGCAGATACGCCCGGGAGTGGTTTCTGCACAGCGGGCAGTCGCAGTGGGGGTCCACCGGCCCGTCCTCGCGCCGGTGCTCGTCGTCCAGTATGTACAGGAATTTGTAGAACCTGCCGTCCGCCCGGCGCACGCCCTCGGGCGTGTCCATGCCCGGCAGCCAGGTGTACAGCCGCTGGTGGCGCGCCTCGCGGGTGGGGATGACGCAGTCGAACAGACTGTAGCCCATGCCCACCAGCTGGGCGATCTCCTCCGGGCGGCCCAGGCCCATGGCGTACTTGACCTTGTGGTCAGGCATGGCGTCGGCGGCCATCTTCAATATGTCCGGGCGGAACGCGCCGCTGGCGTCCAGCGGCCAGCCGCCAAAGCCGTAGCCGTCAAAGCCGATCGCCTCCAGCCGCCGGCCGCACTCCAAGCGCAGCTCGGGGTCGCTGCCGCCCTGCACGATGCCGAACAGCAGCGGCTTCCTCTCCATGCGCGCGGCCAGCTTGTCAAACTCCGCCCGGCAGCGCTCGCCCCAGCGCACGGTCAGCTCCACGCTGCGCCGCTGCACGTCGGCGGGGTCGTCCGGATGGGTGCACATGTCCAGCGCCATCATGATGTCGCTGCCGTACTGAAATTGGACCTGCATGCACTTCTCCGGCGTGTAGGTCAGCTTGTCCCGGCCGAGGTCGGGGCGGAATATGATCTCCTTGTCCCGGATCTCGCCGTACTCCGGGTTCTCCCGGATCAGCGAATACAGCTGGAAGCCGCCGGAGTCGGTCAATATCGCGCCGCGGTAGCCGGTGAAGCCGTGCAGCCCGCCCAGGGCCTTGACGAGCTTCGCGCCGGGCTTGGTCATCAGGTGGTAGCTGTTCATCTCGCAGCCGTGCAGCCCGGCGGCGTACACGTCGTCGAAGCTGCCCGCCCGGATCGCGCCGTAGGTGGCGTCCGGGAAGAAGGCGGGGAGGGGGAGGGAACAGGAAGGAGTTTCAAGGTGGCGCATAGAGACCTCGTTTTAGAGTGGAGAGTGGAGTTGGGAAGAGTGAGGAGTGAGGAGTTAGGAGTTAGGAGTTAGGAGTAATGATTTGTGGGGGGAGCTTTTCTATGATGCGGAGGGTGGCGCTGCGGGAGCGGGGGTTCGCGGCCAGCTCGGCCTGGGTGGCGGTGATGGGCTTGCGGGTGATGAGTTTGACCGTGGGTTTTTTGCCGCATACGCAGACCGGGAAGGACTTTGGGCAGGTGCAGGGGTCGGCAAGGTTCTTGAAGGTGTTCTTGACGATGCGGTCCTCCAGGGAGTGGAAGGCGATCGCGCACAGACGGCCGCCGGGGTTCAGAAGGCCGACCAGCGCTCGCAGCGCGCCCTCCAGCGGATCCAGCTCGTCGTTCACGGCGATGCGCAGCGCCTGGAAGGTCCTGCGGGCCGGGTGGCTGCCGTCCGTCTGGCGGAGCTTCTTCGGTATGGCGGCGTCGACGATATTCACCAGCTGGCCGGTGGTCTCGATGGGCGCGGCTTTGCGGCGGTCGCAGATCACCCGGGCGATCTGCCGGGCCCACTTCTCCTCGCCGTAGTCCCGCAGCACCCGGGTCAGCTCGTCCTCCGACCGGTGGTTGACCACGTCCCGGGCGCAGAGCGCCTGGCTCTGGTCCATGCGCATGTCCAGAGGTGCGTCGTCGTGGTAGGAGAAGCCCCGCTCGCGCACGTCCAGCTGGTGGCTGGACACGCCCAGGTCGATCAGCACACCGTCCAGACCGGAGTCTATTTTGGCGTCCGACAGCAGCGCCGGCGCGTCGTGGAAGTTGCCCCGAAGGCACATGAAACGCGCGCCTGTGGCGATGCCCGCCAGACGCGCGGAGGCGGCCTCGATGGCTTCGGCGTCCCGATCGATGCCGATCAGCAGGCCGCCCTTGCCGAGGCGCTTCAGGATCTCGGAGGAATGCCCGGCGCCGCCGAGCGTGCAGTCGAGGTAGACCCCGGTCGGTTTAATGGCCAGGCCCTCCAGGCATTCGCTCAGCAGCACGGGCAGGTGCTGAAAGCTCATAGCTTCCAGGGCGCGATGCCCAGCTTTTTGCGCACCTTCAGCATGGTGCGGTGGGCGATGGCCGCCGCGCGCTCCCGGCCGGAATCCATCACCTGTTGCAGATACGCCTTGTCGGCGCTGATGCGGTCGTACTCGGCCTGTATCGGCTCCAGCACGGCGATCACGCTGTCGGCCACGGCGTCCTTGAACTTGCCGTAGCCCGCGCCGTCGAACTCGGCGGAGATGTCATCCATACTCCTGCCGGTCAGCGCCGACATGATGCTCATCAAATTGGCGACGCCGGGCTTGTTCTCCGGGTCAAAGCGCACGGAATTGTCGCAGTCGGTCACGGCGCGGCGAATCTTCTTGCGGATGACGTCGGGCCGGTCGAGTATGGCGATGTAGGTCTCCTCCGGGTCGGACTTGCTCATCTTGCGGGTGGGCTCCTGCAGGCTCATGACCCGCGCGCCCACCTTCGGGAAGTACCCCTCTGGGATCGTGAACACGTCGCCGTAGACGGCGTTGAAGCGTTCGGCGATGTCCCGGCAGATCTCCAGGTGCTGCTTCTGGTCCGCGCCGATGGGCACCAGGTCGGTCTGGTACAGCAGTATGTCCGCCGCCATCAGCACCGGATAGGTGAACAGGCCGCAGTTGATGTTGTCGGCGTGCTTCTGGGACTTGTCCTTGAACTGGGTCATCCGGGACATCTCGCCCATGTAGGTAAAGCAGTTCAGGATCCAGGCCAGCTCCGGGTGGGCGGCCACCTGGCTCTGGAAGTAGATGATGTTCTTCTCCGGGTCCAGACCGCTGGCCAGGAATATGGCCATCGTGCGCAGGCAGGCCTTGCGCAGCTCCGCGGGATTCTGGCGCACCGTCAGCGCGTGCAGGTCCACGATGGAGTACAGGCAGTCGTATTCGTCCTGCAGCAGGCCGAAGTTGCGCAGCGCGCCGATGTAGTTGCCCAGCGTCAAATTGCCCGTGGGCTGTATGCCGGAGAAAATCCTTTTCTTCTGAAGCTGCTGTTCCATAATCAACCTCCGCGATTCGTGTTCCGCCGGGGCGCGCCCCGGCATGGGTTCAACGGGTATTATAGCATGCGGGGAATTCCCCCGTCAATACGGATAGAGCCGGTTCAGGTCAGCGCCTTCACGTAGCACCGGCGGCGCTTGTGCTGCTCGGTCTTGAAGAAGTTCCACTGGCTCTGCACCTTGTGGTTGGTCTCCAGCTGCGGGCCCGTCTCGGCCCTGCGGATGCCCATCTTCAGGCAGCCCTTCAGCACGTGGTTCAGCATGATGGCGTTCACGGCCTTGTTCTGGTACTCGGGGATCACGGCCACCAGGAACAGGTCCAGCGTGTCGTTCACCTTCAGCGCGCGCAGCACGCGCACAAAGCCGAAGGGCAGAAGCCGCCCGTTGCTCTTCTTCATGGCCATGGCCATGCTGGGCGCGGACACGCCGAAGCCCACCAGGCTGTCGTGCTCGTCCAGCACGAAGCAGGCCAGGTCCGGGTTGATCAGCGGTACGAACTTCTTGGCGTAGCGCTTGATCTGCCTCTCGTCCAGCGGCACGGTGCCGTAGAGGCCTGAATAGGCGGAGTTGATCAGCTCGAACACCTTTTCGACCAGCGGCTTGTAGTCTTTGCGGGATTTGACCTCGGCGATGTGCAAATTGGAGTAGCGCATCACGCGCTCCGACAGCTTGTCCATGCGCGTGATGGTGTGCTCGTCGTAGGGCACCTCCACCAGCATCTCCACCCAGTCCACGTCCTTTTCGTAGCCCAGGCGGCGCAGATGGTCGTTGTAGTAGGGGTGGTTGTAGTAGGTGATGAACATGCCGCGGCGGTCGAAGCCCTCCACCAGCATGCCCTCCCGGTCCAGGTCCGTAAAGCCCAGGGGCCCGTGGACCTCGGTGCAGCCCTTCTCCCGCGCGAATTGCTCCACCGCCTCAAACAGCGCGGAGGAGACCTCGAAGTCGTCGATGAAGTCGACCTGGGTAAAGCGCATGCGGTTCAGGCCCCACTTCTCGTTGGCCCTGCGGCTGAGTATCGCGCCGATGCGGCCCACGACCTTGCCGTCCCGAAGCGCCAGCCAGCACTTCGCCTCGCAGTAGGAGAAGGCGGGGTTCTTCTTCGGGTTCCAGTCGTCCAGGTCGTCGCCGTA
>JAFYBB010000245.1 GCA_017540445.1 Clostridia bacterium
GCAGTGTGCTCTTGCCGATGCCCTGGGCTCCGTCGATGACCGTCAGGCAATCGAATTTGATGCCAGGCTGGTACACGCGGGCGACGGCGGCGGCAAACAGCCTGCGCGTCACCGTGCGCACATACTCGGTGTCGTCGGCTTCCAGACAGCGGATGAACAGGGATTCCACACGGCACTCGCCGTCCCACGGCGGCAGAGAATCCAGGTAATCCCGAATCGGATGAAAGCGCCGGTCGTCGGCGACCTTGGCAAAGCACACGTCGTGGTTCCGGCTGGAAAAGCTGACGTAGCGTGTGTCCAGCAGCGCCTTCAGCTGCGCGGTGTCCGCGTCCCGCCAGAACTTGTTGTCGGAAGGACGATCCCAGGGCACAGGGCCGGTGACCTGCACACGATTGGCCAGCTCGTTGTAGCCGAAGTTGGCGAAGTCCGGGTCGTTGTTCAGGATCAGCATCAGGTTCCACACGCTGTTCTCCAGTATCTGGCTCCGGGGCTGATAGCGCAGCTGGCTTGTCCAGTCACGGTCATCGTCGGCTGCGAAATCCTCATCGGCCCGCTCCCGGCGCTCCCGGTCAAGGGTAAGCTTGACGGCATCCTGCTGAAGGGCCAGATCGCACATCTGCTTATAGGTCTTCTTGGGATCGTCGTCCCCGAAGAGATGGATGCGCACCAGGTCAAAGGCGTTCAGCAGCTTTTCGCAGGCGGGGTCAGTGGCGTGGTGGGAATACGCAAACTTGTCGTCGTAGATCACCACACCGGCGTTGCTGTCGGCGGGGATGTAATCATACCGGCTCTCCGTCGCGGAAGGCGCGTAGACGTCGCTGAGGAAGGTGTGGATCGCCTCCGTGATCGGGAAGTAGGTGCGGCAGAATGCGCCGATCAGGCCGTCCTTGGACAGCGGGTCTTGCTGCTGGCGGACGCTGTGCTTCACCACCTCCGACTGGCGGCTGGATGTCGGCCACTGTGTCGTGTCGCGCCAGTCGGCGTACATTCCAAGGTACCGGTCGACGGCCATGGGCTCGCCGATGCCTTCCTCGAAGAAGAACACGCCATTGGAGGGGCAGGACGACCAGTACATCATGCGGTTGGACTGGTAGGTGCTGTCGTCGAAGAAGTCCATGCCGATCTGCCTGGCCACCATGCGCATAAGCGCGGGGTACTCGTCCTCGGATACCTCGCGGTCGAACAGGATGACGATCCTGTAGCGGGGAGCCTCCGGGCGGTGCTTGTGGGTGGAGTAGATGAAATACTCCACGCCCTCCAGCGCCTTTCGGGTGATGCCGAGGAAGTCGTCGTCAGCGCCGATGTTGTCCGCGTCCAACGCGCCGATGCAGCGGGAGATAACGTTGCCGTTCTTGCGGACGCCGCCCTTGAGCCAGCCGCCCACAAAGCCGCCATGATCCTTCAGCTCGTCGCGCTTCTCCTTGGGGAGCCTGGGGTATTCCTCCGCCGTCTCCGTCGTGCGGATGGGACGACGGTTGCGGTCTTTGATGTAAGACCAGGGCTTTTCCTGATTCTTGTATTTCGAGTTGTTGCGATGATTGCACACCGCGATCTTCAGCATGGGATCATTCACCGTGTCGCACCTCCTCCATGTCCTCGGTAAAGTATCGGATAGGGATGCCGCGCTTCTTCGCCTTGGCGATCTCCGTGGCCATTCCTGAGCTGACCGTCGCGCCGAACACCCAGCACTCGTCACACTTGCCCAGCAGCACCGTTCCGAAGAACAGCCCGAGCTGGCGGTCGCCGGGATCGTCGTCGTTCAGGATCTGCGGGTACAGCAGATGCGATGCCAGCGGGATGGCCCGCTTCCGCACAGCGAACTGGCAGTACCGGCGGGCCTTGCGCTCGTTGTTCAGTACATCCCCGGCGTAGGGGCTGCAAATGTAGACCAGGGGCCTGTACCTGCCGGGCACCAACTTCTGGGCCTCCTTGCGCTCCTTTTCAATGTTCACGAAGGCCTCGTACACCGTGGGGTCATGGTAGCCCTCGATGTTATACTTGCTGATTCTCATGCTCCACCTCAATCTTTCTGGTAGAAGGCGCACTCATAGCCATCGGCGCGGAGCAACAGGCCCTCCGCCCAGGGCGGCGTCCTGCCCATCTGCTCACACACCGCGTCGAGGGACACGGCGGGGTCGGCCTCGATGATGAGCTCGTCGTGGACGTGGGCGACGATCCGGCAGCAGCGCAGCGTCTGCATGGCGCAGCACAGCAGATCCCGGCTGATGCCCTGGACGATGTTCTCCACGAACTTGGGGCCGTAGGATTCGATGCGTTCCCACTTGCGCGTGCTGCCTGCGCCCATGTAGGTCACCGCCGGGGAGCCGAACTGGTTCTCGCCGATGCGAGGCTTCACATAGGAAAGCTGTCTGCCCGAGGGCAGCGTGATGAACAGCATGCCCGAGCGCACCGTGAACGTGATGCCGTGGGTCTGCGTGGTCGTCTTGTTCCTGATGGTCTTCATGACCGCGTCGTCCACCGCCCACCACAGTCTCACGATGTTGGGGTTGGACTCTCGCCACGCCTTTACCAGCGGGGCCAGCTCGTCTTCCGACAGGCCCATGTCGAGCGCGCCCATCGCCTTCAAAGCGCCGACGCTGCCGCCGTACCCAAGGGCGAGCTCGGCGATCTTGCCCTTCTGCCGGAGATGGCCGTTGACGCCATGCTTCTCCACGGGGACTTTGAACATCTGGCTTGCCGAGGCGCAGTAGATGTCGCCGCCGTCCCTGAACACGTCCATGCGCCACTGCTCACCGGCAAGCCAAGCGATGACGCGGGCTTCCACTGCGCTGAAATCGCTGACGATGAACTTTTGACCGGCGCGGGGTATGAACGAGGTGCGCACAAGCTCCGCCAGCACATCGGGCACCGCGCCGTAAAGCATCTTCACGGTGTCGTAGTCGCCCTCCCGGACGAGGTTCCGGGCGGCTTTAAGATCGGGCATGGAGTTGCGATACAGGTTTTGCAGCTGTACCAGCCGTCCGGCCCAGCGCCCGGAGCGCACCGCGCCGTAGAACTGGAACATCCCACGCACGCGCCCGTCGGCGCATACCGCGTTCTTCATGGCGATGTACTTCTTGACGCTGCTCCTGGCCAGCTGCTGGCGGAGCAGCAATACCTCGCGCAGCTGCGGCGGCGCGTCCTGAAGCAGCGCCTGTACCTGCTTCTTGCCAAGACTGTCGATCTCCATGCCGTTCTCTACCAGCCACTGTTTCATCTGCTGTACACTGTTGGGGTTGGACAGGTGCGTCATCTCACGCATAAGTGTGGTCAACTCTTCCCGTGAGCGGGCGTCCATGTGGA
>JAFYBB010000246.1 GCA_017540445.1 Clostridia bacterium
ATCCTTGCTTCCCCGTCGCAACGGGGAAGTGGCCCGAAGGGCCGATAGGGGACTTCTACGAATCGTTCAATTGTTTCGCAATGTACGAGCGCCCTATCCCCCGCTTCGCGGGTACTTCCCCATCTGCGGATGGGGAAGCTTGGATTGCCCGGCGTTCCACCATTGAATCGAACAAATCCCGTCAGGGATTTGCACCGCCGTTTCTCACTCCTAACTCCTCACTCCTAACTCAAAGGGGCTGTTGCAACAGCCCCTTTGAATTACGCGATGTCGATGTTTTCGCCCTTCAGGCCGATGTGCGCGCCGCTCTTGGCTTCGGCGGATTCGGGATGGGCCAGCAGCCACTTGTTGCGGGCGGTCATCCACTTGTCCTCCTCGCTCACGGGTTCAAAGTCGGGCTTTTCGGTGTTGGTGCCCTTGGGCAGCACGACGGCCACCCGGAAGCCGTCGGCGGCGTTCACGTGGCAGGGGGCGTAGTGCAGCGACGTGCCGAACACCTCCACCGGCACGCCCGCGGGCACGCGGAAGGCCAAGACCTTTGCGGTGTCCACCACGCCGTCCACGATCTGATCCTGCTTCGCCAGCAGCAGCACGAAGTCGTGGGTGCCGATGTTGACCTCGCTGTCGCGGTGGTACTCCAGGCAGTTCAGCTTGGTGTTGTGGCCCCAGCACAGGCCCAGCTGGATCGGCATGCCGCCGTAGGCGCGGTCGCGCAGCGGGGCGAATATGGCGCAGGCTTCCAGGCTGTCGATGCCGGGCTCGTAGTTCACGCCCTCGGGCAGGTCGATCTTCATCATGGCCTCGAGCAGCTCCTTCGTGTCGTACCCCTCCAGCACCTGGCCGTAGGGCTTGAATTCGGCGTCGTATACGGAATAGAACTTCATGAGATTACCTCCCGTTGTTATTGGTTACCACTATCTTACGCCAGGAAATACCGGTTGTCAAGCGGGCATGTGGTTTTGTGTGGACAAAACCCCGCCTTTGCGGTATAATGTATCGGTAAAATGATGTCCACTGAGGGGTACCGCGCATGGTCTTTTCCAGCATCGAGTTCCTGTTCTACTTCCTGCCCGTCACGCTGATCGGCTACTACGCGCTGAAGCGCTGGCGCAGGGCGGGCAACGTGTTCCTGTCGGTGATGAGCCTGGGCTTCTATGCCTTCGGCGCGCCGAAGTTCTTCCCGATCATGATGGCCTCCATCGTGCTGAACTGGCTGTTCGGCCTGTGGGTGGACCGGGTCCGGGAGGACCGGAAGAAGGCGAAGCTGGCGCTGACGCTGATGGTGGTGTTCAACCTGGGGCTGCTGGGCGTGTTCAAGTACCTGATGTTTTTGATGAACAGCCTGAACATGTGGCTTGGCCTGCGCCTGCCGGTGCCGCAGATCACGCTGCCCATCGGCATATCGTTCTTCACGTTCCAGGCCATGAGCTACGTGATCGACGTGTACCGGGGCCAGGGCAAGGTGCAGAAGAACCTGGTGAACGTGTGCCTGTACATCTCGTTCTTCCCGCAGCTGATCGCGGGCCCCATCGTGCGCTACCAGACCGTGGCCGAGGAGATCGAGGGCCGCCGGGAGAACCTGGACGACTTCATCGAGGGCACGGTGCGCTTCATGCGCGGCTTGTGCAAGAAGATGTTGCTGGCCAACAACATGGGCCTGCTGGTGGACACGGCCTTCAGGCCGGACATGCTGAACTCGGGCAACCTTTCCGTGGTCGGCGCGTGGCTGGCGGCCTGCGCCTATCTGATGCAGGTGTACTACGACTTCTCCGGCTATTCCGACATGGCCATCGGCCTGGGCCGCATGTTCGGCTTCCACTTCCTGGAGAACTTCACCTATCCCTTCATCTGCAAGTCGGTCAGCGAGTTCTGGAGCCGCTGGCACATCTCGCTGGGCAGCTGGTTCCGGGATTACCTGTACATACCGCTGGGCGGCAGCCGGGTGAGCAAGCCGCGGCTGGTGTTCAACATGCTGGTGGTCTGGACGCTCACCGGCCTGTGGCACGGCGCGGCCTGGACCTACTTCCTGTGGGGCCTGGGCTTTGGCCTGTTCCTGGTGGTGGAGCGCATGACCGGCATGGGCAAGTGGATGGGCAGGCACCCGGTGGGGCACCTCTACGCGCTGTTTGTGGTGGTGACCATCACGGTGATGATCCGCTCGGATAATGTGAAGGCCGCGGGCATATTCTATGCATCGATGTTCGGCCTGAACGGCGCGCCGCTGTTCAACGGCCTGACCCGGGCGTTTTTGCGGGAGTACGGCCTGTTCCTGGCGGCGGGGGTGCTGTTCAGCCTGCCGGTGCCGGAATTTCTGCGCGACAGGCTGCACGTGAGCCCCAACCTGATGAAGGTGGCCGGCGGCGCGGCGCTGCTGGCGCTGACGTTCATCGCCATCACCTATGTGGCGGTGGGAAGCTACAATCCGTTCATCTACTTCAATTTCTGACTCCGGACGGGAGGTCATCCATGAAAACCCTGCTTGAAAAGCTCTGCGGCATCGCGCGGCGGGACCAGATCCTTGAACACGAGCCCATGGCCCGGCACACGACCTTTCGCGTGGGCGGGCCGGCGGACGTGCTGTTCATGCCCGAGGGGGCGGACCAGCTGATCGCCGCGCTGGAGGCGGCGCGGTCAGCGGGCGTGCCCGCCCACGTGATCGGCAACGGCTCCAACCTGATCGTGCGGGACGGCGGCGTTCGCGGCCTGGTGATCGCCATCGGCGAGGGCATGTCCGAGATCGCCCGGCGCGGCGATACCGTGGAGGCCCAGGCCGGCGCGGCGCTGGCGAGGGTGGCGGCCTTCGCCCAGGCGGAGGGCCTGGCCGGGCTGGAGTTCGCCTCCGGCATCCCCGGCACGCTGGGCGGCGGCTGCGCGATGAACGCCGGGGCCTACGGCGGCCAGCTGTCGGACGTGCTGATCGACGCGCAGGTGCTGCTGGATGGCGCGGTGCGCACGCTGAGCCGGGACGATATGCAGATGGGCTACCGCACGTCGCTGCCCCTGCGCACGGGCGGCATTGTGCTGTCCGCCCGCTTCGCGCTGACGCCGGACGCCCCCGAGGCCATCGCCGCGCGGATGCGCGAGCTGAACGCCCGGCGGCGGGACAAGCAGCCGCTGAACCTGCCCAGCGCGGGCAGCACCTTCAAGCGCCCGGAGGGCCACTTCGCCGGCGCGCTGATCGAGCAGGCGGGCCTGAAGGGCTTTTCCGTGGGCGGCGCGCAGGTCAGCCCAAAGCACGCGGGCTTCATCGTCAACACCGGCGGGGCGACGGCCTCGGACGTGCTGGCGCTGATCGCCGCGGTACAGGACGCGGTGAAGGCGCGCTCGGGCATATTGCTTGAGACCGAGGTGCGCGTGCTGGGAGAGGATTGACCTATGTCGTTTGCGTCGGATGTGCGCGGGGAACTGGGCCGCGTGCCGGTGTCGGACGCCTGCTGTGCCCGAAGCGAGCTGACGTCGGCGCTCTTGTGCGCCGGCGGCATCGCCTGGCGGGGGCGCGGCCGCTACGCCGTGACCATCACCGCCGCGGAGGGCTCCACCGTGCGCCGGTACTTCGGGCTGCTCAAGCAGTTTATGGGCATCGTGGGCCAGATCCGCACGCTCACCGGCGACGCGCTGAACAACCAGGTGCGGTATCAGCTGGCGGTGCCGGAGGAGGAGGCCCTGGGGCTGCTCAATGATTTGAACCTGCTGGAGGAGGGCGCGCTTTTTGGGCTGCGCGCCGTGCCGCCTGATGTGACGGTGCGCTTCTCCTGCTGCAAAAAGGCGTTTTTGCGCGCCGCCTTTTTGATGTGCGGCGCGGTCAGCGACCCGGAGAAGGGCTATCACATCGAGCTCGCCGCGCCCACCGAGGCGCTGGCGGCGTTCATCACCGAACAGGCCGCCGCCTTTGACATCGCGCTGCGCGCCGCCCGGCGCAAGAGCAAGTACGTGCTGTACCTGAAGCGGGCGGAGGACATTTCGGACTTCATGTCGCTGCTGGGGGCGGTCAACGCCATGATGGCCTTTGAGAACATCCGCGTCAAGAAGGAGGTCAGCAACCGGGTCAACCGCCAGCTGAACTGCGACAGCTCGAACATCAACCGGGTGATGAACGCCGCGGAGGCCCTGATCCGGGACATCCGCTACATCGACTCGGAGCTGGGCCTGGACAAGCTGCCCCCGGGCCTGCGGCAGATGGCCTTCGTGCGCGCCAACAACCCGGAGACGCCGCTGGGGGAGCTGGGGGATCTGATGGACCCGCCCCTGGGCAAGTCCGGGGTCAGCGCCCGGCTGAGAAAGCTGTCCGGCATCGCGGACAAGCTGCGCAGCGGCGAGGAGGTCAAGCTGTAGAGGCTGCCCCGTCTCCCTTCGCGCCGGGAATGGTCACGATCACGTTCACGCACCCGTCCCCCTGCTCCACGCGGCTCGTGACGGGCACGCCGATGCGGGTCAGCTTTCGCACGGTATCCAACAGCGCGTTGATCACGATGCGGTTGTCCCTCACGCCCAGGCAGGGCATGGGGGGCTTCTTTTTTTCCGGGGCGCGTCGGGCCGCCACGGCGGCCTCCAGCTGCTTGACGCTCAGCCGCTTCCGGGCGCACAGGCCGGCCAGGGCCAGCTGCTCCGCCTCGTCCGTGAGGCCCAGCAGCGCCCGGGCGTGGCGCTCGCTGAGCTTCATTTCCCGCGCGGCGGCCTGGACCCTTGCGGGCAGCTTTAGAAGCCGAAGCCGGTTGTTCAGCGCCGAGGGGCTGCAGGACAGGCCGGCGGCCAGGCGCTCCTGGGTGATGGGGTAAGTATCCAGTATGCGCCGACAGGCCGTTGCCACGTCCAGGTAGTGAAGCTCCTCCCGCTGCAGGTTCTCCACCAGCGCGATCAGCGCGCAGTCGCAGTCGTCGCCGTCCAGCACCAGCGCCTGGGCCCACTCCCGGCCCAGCAGCTTCAGCGCCGCCAGCCGCCGCGCCCCGGCGACCAACCGGTACCCGCCGCCGCCCAGCGTGCGCACCAGCAGCGGCGACAGCAGCCCGTGCAGCCGGATCGACTCCGCCAGGCGCGCCACCGACGCCTCGGACACATCCTGCCGCGGGCGGCAGGGATCCACTTCGATGCGGGATACGGGAACGCGCGAAAGCATGCGGCACGCGGACAAGGGCAGGACCTCCTGTGGGCGATTTCAGAATTATATATTCGCATTGGAGGGGGATAAGAAGACAAAAAAGCGGAGCCCTTGCGAGCTCCTAAAATATCCCGTGAGTGCCGTCTGTCGCTGCTTTTTCACCCGCCGCTCAGGCAGGGCGGAGACCTGCGGCTGCTTGCTGCCTTCCTCTGCGATGGAGGCCTGGCATCCGCAAACCGACCCGGAATCCTTTTATGAATCTGTGGGTAAAAGCATTGGCTAACGCACACCACAGGATAAGTTTCCGCGGCGTTCAGGTTTCCCCTGAACTGTATCCATTATAGCCGCTGGCGCGGGGAAAGTCAATGGCGTTTTTGAATTTTCAGGCACAAAAATATTGACGGGCCGCGGGGGCGGCTATTCAAAGGTGATCAGCTCGATCTCAGGCCGCACGCCGATGCGCAGCTGCAGGCGGCTGGCGCCAACGCCCTTGCTGACCAGCAGGCGCATGCCCCCCAGCTCGTACTGGCCCGACACGGCCAGCGTGGCGACGCGGGGCGGCAGCAGGCGCTCAAAGCCCACCGCGAAGGGCGTGAGCCCCAGCAGGTTGAACTGGCCGCCGTGGGTGTGGCCGCAGAGCATCAGATCCGGCAGAGCGTCCGGCATGGCGGGGTAGTGGGAAAGCAGCAGCCGGTAGGCGTCCGGCCTGCGGGTCTCGGGATACAGGCCCCTGGCGCTGGGCCTGCCGTGCTTGTACTCGCCCACGCCGGCGATGAACAGCGTGCCGCCGCCGAGCGGCAGGCGCGCGCGGCTGTTGACCAGCAGCCTGCACCCGGCGCGCCGCATCACCTTCGTCAGCTCGCTCAGCCGCCCGTCCCAGGCCTCGGCGTCGTTGTTGCCGATCACGCCGAAGGCCCCCAGCGGCGGCCTCAGCGCCCCGAGGGCCTCGAACAGCCGCGCGGCGTTTTCGGCGTCGTCGGCGTAGTCCCCGCCCAGCAGCAAAAGGTCCGGCGACAGCGCGGCGACGCGCTGAACCAGCGCGTCCAGCTCCGCCCGGGTGGCGTCGGGCCGCACGTGGGTGTCGCAGACGAACGCCGCCCGCAGGCCGCGCATGAACCCTGGCGCGCCGCCCACGCGGCGCTGGGCGACAAACGCGTTCAGGCGGCCGCAGCGGCCGATGTAACAGTCGGGCCGGGGAAAGAGTCTGGACAATGGGCACCCTCCGATCAGTGGCGATGTCCGGTCAGCACGGATGGGTCCTGACGAATTCGCGGTAGAAGGCCAGCTGGCCCGGCAGCGTCTCGTAGGGCTTCAGGCCGTAGGGGCAGCGCTTCGCGCACGCGCCGCAGTGGACGCAGTTCTCGATCTTCTCCATGTCCGCCTGCCACTGGGGCGTCACCCAGTTGCGCCAGGGCGAGCGCTCCAGCAGCTGGCGCATGCGGTTGGCGTTGTGGATGGGGATGCCCGCGGGGCAGGGCAGGCAATAGCCGCAGCTGCGGCAGAAGGACCCCACCAGCTCCCGGCGGTCCGCCTCGATCAGCGCCCGGATGTCGTCGTCCAGCGCGGGCGGGTCCTCGGAATAGCCCAGGACCTCCTCCAGCTCGCCCATCCGCTGGAAGCCCCATATGGGCACCAGGTTGTCGAACTGGGACAGCCAGGCGAAGGGGATGCGGGCGTTGGTCACCAGGCCGCCGGACAGCGCCTTCATGCACACGAAGCCCACGTTCTTCTCCCGGCACAGCCGGACCAGCTCGATCTCCCGGTCGGTGGCCAGGTGGTTGAACGGGTATTGCAGCGTGTCGTAGAGGCCGGAATTGACCGCCTCGAAGGCCCGGTCGATGGAGTGCTGGGAGATGCCGATGAAGCGGATCTTGCCGGCCTCCCGCGCCTTCAGGGCGGCGTCGTACAGCCCGTCCTCGCCGCCGGGCATGGGCACAAAGGGCGGGTTGTGGAACTGGTACACGTCGATATGGTCGGTGTCCAGCAGGCGAAGGCTCGTCTCCAGGTCCCGCCAGAAGGCCTCGGCGGTCTTGGCGTGGGTCTTGGTGGCCAGCGCGAATTCGCCGCGCCGGTGGCCGATGGCCCGGCCGATCTTCTCCTCGCTGTCGGTGTAGGCCCGGGCGGTGTCGATGTAGCGGATGCCGCCGTCCAGGGCGCGGTTCAAAAGCGCGCTGGCCTCGTCGAAGCTCACGCGCTGTATGGGCAGCGCGCCGAAGCCGGTGCGGGAAATTTCAAGGCCGGTGCGGCCCAGTGTGAAGTGCTGCATGGCTCAACCCTCCTTGGTATCACGGCACCAGCAGCGCCGCGCCGATGATCTCGCCGCGCTCGCCCAGCTCCGCCGGCAGGAACTTCGCCGGGTACTTCTGGTCGATCAGCGAGTGGTGGCGGTAGGAGGCGATCATGCGGTCCATGAACCGGTGGCCCAGCTTCGTGATGCCCCCGCCGTACACGAATATGTTGATGTCGAAGATCTGATTCAGGCTGTGGAACATGCGGCCCAGGTATTCCGCGCCGCGGTTGACCACCTCCAGCGCCAGCGGGTCGTTCATCTGCAGCGCCCGCCCGACGGCGATCATGTCGATGCCGGAGAGCGTGCCGGCGTAGTCCAGTATGCGGCTCTCCTGGCCCTCCTTGATGCGGTCCATGGCGTAGCGGGCCATGTACATGCCCGAGGAGATGGACTGCACGCAGCCGATCACGCCGCAGCCGCAGGGATAGCCGGTGGAGTCCGACACGAACATGTGGCCGATCTCGCCGGCCATGCCGTGCATGCCGCGGTACAGCTGGCCGTTGAGGATCAGTCCGCCGCCGATGCCGGTGGCCAGCGTGGCGTAGATCAGGTTGTCGTAGCCCCGGCCCGCGCCGTACTTGTGCTCGGCCAGCGCGGCCACGTTGCCGTCGTTGTCCACGAACACCGGCAGCTGCAGCTTCTGCCGCAGCATGTCGCGCACCGGCTGCTCGTTCAGCGACACGATGTTGCTGCTCTCCAGCGTCACGCCGCGCTTGTAGTCCACGGAGGAGGGGAAGGCCGCGCCGACGCCGCGCACGGCGTCGCGGGTGAGGCCCGCCTCGCTCAGCAGGCTGTCCACCTTCTGCGACAGAAAGCCGATCAGTTCAACGGCCGAGGCGTCCTTGGCGGTCAGGTACTTCTGCTCCGCCTTCAGCTGCATGCCGCTGTCGAACAGGCCCAGCTTGATGTTGGTGCCGCCCACGTCGATACCGATGGCGTATTCGCGCATAGCTTTGCCCTCCTTGCGGTCCTTACACGCTTATCCTGCCCATATCCATGGCGGGATAGCCGGCGAGTATCGGGTCGATGACCTGGGTCAGGAAGCGCTCGGTCTGCGCCTGGGCCCGGCCGGTGTACTTGTCCGGGCTCAGAAGCGCCGTCAGGCGCTCCCGGTCCAGCGGGAAGGCCGGGTCGCCGGCGATGCGCTCCATCAGGTCGCTCTCCAGCCCCTCCGCCTTCATTCGGGCGGACGCGGCCTGGGAGTGCACGCGCACGCGCTCGTGGATCTCCTGCCGGTCCGCGCCGTGCTTGACCGATTCCATGATGATGTCCTCGGTGGCCATGAAGGGCAGGTTCTCCATGACCCGCCGCTCGATCATCTTCGGGTAGACCACCATGCCCCCCGCGATGTTGGCGTACAGCTCCAGCACCGCGTCGGCAGCCAGGAAGGCCTCCGGCAGCGACAGGCGGCGGTTGGCGGAATCGTCCAGCGTGCGCTCGAACCACTGGGTCGCGGCGGTCATCGAGGCGTCCTGGTACAGCGCCATCACGTGCCGCGACAGCGCGCAGATGCGCTCGCTTCTCATCGGGTTGCGCTTGTAGGCCATCGCCGACGAGCCGATCTGGTTCTTCTCAAAGGGCTCCTCCACCTCGCGGAAGGATTGTAAAAGCCGCAGGTCCTGGGCGAACTTGTACGCGCTCTGGGCCACGCCCGACAGCGCGCCCAGCACCCGGGAATCCAGCTTGCGGGGGTAGGTCTGGCCCGACACGTCGAACACGGCCTCCAT
>JAFYBB010000247.1 GCA_017540445.1 Clostridia bacterium
AGGTGCCGTACTTCAGCGACGCCAGATAGCGCTTCCAGCCCGCGTTACGATCCAAAGCCGGCGCTCTTTCTGCGCTCATTCGCTTCCACCTCCATTCTCATTCTCCTGAACAGCCGCAGTATCAGCGGCACGATCAGCAGCACCGCCACCACGGCCACCACCCAGCCCACGCCCTTCTCCACCGCCTCCTTGCGGTAGTAGCGGTAGGCGCGGCCGTAGTTTTCGCGGTCGTGGGCCATCTTGAAGTACTTCATCGCCTCGGCGTACTTCTCCGCCCGCAGGAGCGAGCGGCCGATGCCGATGAACGCCGGGTCGTAGTTCGCGTTCAGCTTCAGCACCTCGCGCCAGGTGTCGGCGGAGGTGTCGTACAGGCCCTGCAGGTACTCGTCGTTGGCCCTGTAGATCAGGTTGCCGTAGTCGGTGGGGGTGAACACGGTGATGCTGCACTCCATCTCGTCCAGCACCAGCAGGTCGTGGCCCATGCTCTCCACGGACACCGCCGAGAGGAACGCGCCCACGTTGTTGCCCTTGGTGCCGAAGGCCCACAGCAGTATGCCCTGGGCGTCGTAGCCGAACAGGCGGCCCCGGGTCTTGTCCACGGCCACGTAGATGTCGTCGTCCAGCACCGTGATGTCCTTGAGCTTCGAGGGGCCGTAGTCCATGCTGCCCTCCACCCACTGCACGTCGCCGATGGGCGGGTACTTGCCGTTCTTGATCAGTATGTCGTTGCCGATGCCGTTCAGGCGGCGGATGGGCTTGGCCGCGTCGCCGATCAGGTCGTACTCGCTGAACACGGTGTTGGTGGCGTAGATGAAGCCCTCGTCGTCGATGCAGATGTTCTCGTACTCGGTGGGCACGAAGGAGGCCATCTGCGCCCGCTGCTCCCGGGAGCTGAGGAAGGCCTTCCAGATGTAGTCCCACAGGTCGTACTTGGCCTGGTTCGCGCCGATGAAGCCGGTGAACGTGCCGTCGGCCTCGTACTTCACCAGGCCCTTGTTCACGTTGGTGGCCAGCACGTACACGCGGCCGGCCACGTCCACCACCAGCTTGCTGGGCAGAAAGCTCAGGTTCTGCTCGAAGGTGCTGTCCTCGGGCTTCACGTACTGACGGACAAAGTTCAGGTCCCTGTCCATCATCACCACGCGGTTGTGGTTGGTGTCGGCCACGTAGATGTCGCCCGCTTCGCTGACGTACACGTCGCCGGGGGCGTCAAAGCCCGCCGGGTCCGCGCCGCTGACTGCATCGATGATCCGCACCAGCGCAAAGCCGCCGTCCCGGCGCGTGAGCTGCAGGACGCGGTTGTTGCCGGTGTCCGCCACGTACAGATCGTCGCCCTGCACGAACAGGCTCTGGGGGCGCTGCATCGGCTTGTCCAGCCCCAGCGTGGTGCTGTAGACCACCTGCCCGGCGCGATAGGCGTTCGGCGATTCCCGAACCTCGCCCCAGTAGTCATAATTATAGGTATACACGCCGGAAAAGCCGTCCTCCGCCGCCTGCGCCGCCGCGCACAGCAGCAAGAGCAGCGCCGCGGCGAGGGCGAAGAGCCTGGATAGTCGTTTCAAGGTCGATTCCCTCCCTCTGCTGAGTCAGGAGCCAAGAGTCAGTTAGGAGTGAGGAGTTAGGAGTGAGGAGTTCCGGTGCAAATCCCTGACGGGATTTGTTTTTATTATACATTGATACGGAGCCTGTGCGTTGCGCGAAGCTGTGAAATCAAAGAAATCCGAAGGATTTCAACAACAACTCCTCACTCCTCACTCCTCACTTCTCACTCTGTTTCCACACTCCACTCTTCAAACTCCACTCTCAACCGTCAGTCCTTCAGTCCGGAGCTGGCCATGGTCTCCAGGATCTGGCCCTGGAAGCCGATGAACAGCAGTATCGGCACCAGCATCACGATCACGGTGGCCGCCGCGGCCTGTCCGGCGCGGGCGACGCCGCCGGCCTGGATCTGCTGCAGCGCGTAGACCAGCGTCTTCTTGGCCTCGGAGTACACCACCGTGGCCGCGTTGGCGTTCCACAGGGTCTGCACCGAGAAGATGGTCATGGTCAGCCAGGCGGGCTTCACCACCGGCATGATGACGGTCCAGAAGATGCGCAGCTCGCCCGCGCCGTCGATGTGGGCCGCCTCGATCAGCGCCGTGGGGATGCTCTCCATGAACTGCTTCATCAGGAACAGGCCGATGGGCGCGGCGAAGGCCGGCAGGATCACCGCCCAGTGGGTGTCGATCATCTTCAGGCGGCTCATGATGATGTAGTTGGGGATGCCGGTCACGTAGCCGGTGAACATCAGCGCCGTGACCACGATGCTGAAGAACAGCCGCGCGCCGGGGAAATCGTACTTGGCCAGCACGAAGGCCGCCATCGACGCGATGATCAGGTGGCCGCAGGTGCCGATCACCGTGATCAGCACGGTGTTCACCAGGTAGCGCGAGAAGGGCACCCAGCTCTGGCCCATCGTGACGAACAGGTCGCTGAAGTTGTCCAGCGTCACGTGCTGGGGGAACAGCCGGGGCGGGAACCGGAACAGCTCGTCCAGGGGCTTGAGCGACGCGGCGATGGAGAACACCACCGGGAAGATCATGGCCGCCGCCACCAGGGTCAGCATCAAATAGATGCCGATGTCGCCCCACACGCTGCGGTTGGGCTTGCGCCGCTTGGGCGCGATCAGCCGGATGACCGTGACCACGGCGAACACCGCCGCCGCCGCGATGCCCAGTATCTTGCCCAGCCGGTAGAACACCGCGTAGGGCGCGTCCTTGGGCAGCTCGATATTGGGGTCGGCCTCCGCGGCCATCAGCTGCGCGTCCACGTAGTTCAGCCGCAGCGCGCAGAAGGCGGTCAGGCCCGCCAGCAGCGCCAGCACGATCAGCGCGACGATCAGTATGCGCTTGCGGTTCACCGGGGCCTTGCTCTCTATGAGCGCCGAAGCCGGGATGGGCTCGGCGATGGATTTGTTGCCGTACTTCGGTTTCGCGCTCATGTGCCCACCTTCCTCAGCATCGATTGTATGGCCTTGTTGCACAGTATCATCACCAGGAACAGCACCGTCGCGATGGCCGAGGCGTAGCCCATCTCAAAGCGGGAGAAGCCGTAGTCGAACAGATGCGTCACGATGGTGCGGGCCGCGTAGTCGGTGCTGGGATAGCCCGCCAGCACCCGGGGCACGTCGCACACGTTGAAGGCCTGGGTGATGGACATCACCGCGCCGAAGAGCAGCATGGGCTTCATGCTGGGCAGCGTGATGTAGTACAGCTCCTGCCAGCGGTTGCGGATGCCGTCCACGTAGCCGGCCTCGTACATCTTCTTGTCCACGCCCTGCAGGCCCGCCACGAACGACAGGAAGCCGGTGCCCATGCTCATCCACAGTATGACCACGATCAGCACCTTCATGATGTACTTCGGGTCGGTCAGCCACAGCACCGGCGCGTCGATGAAGCCGAACTGCATCAAGAACGAGTTCAGGTAGCCGTACACGTCGCCCCGGAAGATGATGGCGAATATCACGAAGGCGTTGGCGGCGATGGAGGGGGCGTAGAACACCACCACGGCGATCGCCCGCAGCCACTTGGGCAGCTCGTTGATGAACCAGGCGAACAGGAAGGACAGCATGTAGCCGATGGGCCCGGTGATCACGGCGATCACGAAGGTGTTTTTCACCGCGGTGAGGAACACCTCATCCTGCAGGATCAGGTTGATGTAGTTCTGGAAGCCGATGAAGCGCGGGGGCTCCAGTATGTTGTAGTACGTGAAGCTGTAGTACATCGACGTACAGATCGGCAGGATGTAGAACGCGAAGAACAGCACCGCGTAGGGCAGCAGGAACAGGTAGCACACCTTCATGCGCCTGGCCTTGTCCCACCCGTAGCGCAGGTTGTTTCGCTTCAGCTTGATGAATTCTCCGACGACCGGTTTCAACGCGCTTCACTCCTTTCCTTCCATATTGCTCATTCCAGCGGCAGGCCGAATTCCCTGCGCTTGACGCGGATCTCGTCGTTGATGGTCTTGGCGTAGGTCATCAGCGTCTCGCGGGCGTCCTCCTTGGAGATGATGACGCGGCGAATGGCGTTGGTGATGTGGCGCGTGGTGGAGTAGCCGCCGGCGATCTCGCGGAAGCCCACCGTGTGGGCCATCTGCTCGGTCAGCACCTTCAGCTGGTCGGCGCTCCAGGCCAGCTGCGACAGGGCCCTGCGGTTGGCCGTGGCGTAGCGGGCCGAGGAGCCCAGTATGCTCTCGATCTCGCGGCCGAAGCGCACCTGCGCGTCGTCGCTGACCCACCACTTCATGAACTGCCAGGCGTTCTGCTTCACGCGCTCGTCGTCGGTGGCGATCATCATGCAGCACAGGCCCTGGGCGTGCACCGAGCGGTCCAGGCTGCCGTCCGGCCGCGCCGTGGCGGGGAACAGCGTGAAGTCCCACAGGCCGCGGATCTCCGGGGCGGAGACCACCAGCGTGTTGTACACGCTGTAGCTGGCGATGCCCATCGGCATCTCGCCCGAGCGGAAGCGGCTGACGAAGTCGAACACCATGGGCAGGCCGTAGTCGTTGTACAGCGAGGTGTACTGCTTGAAGGCGGCCACGCCGCTCTCGTTGTCGATCAGCGTGCGGGTGGCGGCGTCGTCGTAGATCTGGCCGCCGTGCTGGTACACCAGCGAGTTGAACACCGACATGTCCACCGTGGCGATGTCCGGGTAGGGGATGCCCACAGACAGGTTGTTGCCCTGTATCGTGGGCAGCGCCGCGATCAGATCGTCCCAGGTGTTCGGCGGGTCGATGCCCAGCTCTTCCAGTATGTCCTTGCGGTAGAACAGCACCGAGTACTCCTGGGTCTCGGGCAGCGCGTACACGCCGTCGTTGTAGGTCAGCGCCGTCAGCGCGCTGGGGTAGAACGGCTCCACGACCTGCGCGTAGTCGTCAAACTGCGTCAGGTCCTCCACGGCGTTGCGCATGGCGTAGTTCACCGGGAACCAGCTGCCCAGCGACAGCACCACGTCCGGGCCGTTGCCCGCCACCACGGCGGTCAGCAGCGTCTCCGGCACCACCAGCTTCACGTTCACGCGGATGCCGGTGGCGGGGGTGAAGGTGTCGTCCACCATGGTCTTCAGCACGGTGCTCTGGTCGCGGCCGGTGACGATCCAGACCTCGATCAGGTCCTCCGCGCCGTCGTCGAACTTATCGCCCAGGGCGTTGTAGTCCACGAAGAACGAGGCCGCGCAGGAGCGTATCTCGTGGGCCGCCTTCTGGAAGAAGCCGTCGTGCACCGCCGGGAGCTTCGCGTCCTCGCCGCCGATGACGATCAGGTCCACGTCCAGCTTCGTCTCGGACATGTTCTGCATGGCGGTGCCCAGGCTGGTGATGTTGTCCTTGAAGTTGGTGAACTGCTGGGTGATGCGCTCGTTGTGGTTCACGAAGGACTCCAGCTGCACGGCCAGCGTCTGGGCCACGGCCACGCGGTCGCTCTTCTGGCCGGTGATGGCCACGGTGTCGTCCACCAGCTTGTACAGGCGCTTGCTCTCCAGGTCCATCGCCTCGATGACGCCCGGGTACACCTTGGCCAGGTTGTAGTCGCGGAAGCGGTCCGGGTTCACGCCGGTGAGCACCAGTATCTTTCTGTAGATCAGGTTCAGGCGGTAGATGCTGTCCTCCAGCCTGCGCAAAATCGGGCCCATCTCGCCCAGCGTGGCCTCCAGGCGCACGGTGTGCTTGCCCGCGGACAGGAAGAACCGATAGGGCTCGCCGCTCTCGTCGGAGAGGGTGAGCATACTCCAGCTGGAGTTGTAGCCGAAGGGAATGGCCTTGACCTCGTCGAAGGGCACCTCGCCGTCGATGTACAGGCTGCGGCTGGACACCGCGCCGCGCTGGTAGGCCTGGCGCGCCTTCACGGAGATCGTGTACCAGCCGTCCTCGGGCGCCTCAAAGGACCATTCGATCCACTGCCCGGCCTTGTTCCAGGGGTCGCCGCCGATGTAGTTCAGTATCGTGTTGGTGACGCTGTAGGGCTTGGTGTCCGGCGACGCGCGGTCGTAGCGGGCGTACAGCGACGGCGACGAGCGCAGCTCGGCGGCCTCGCCCTGCACGGTGACCTGCCAGCTTTTGCCCGCGTCGGTCATCTGCACGTCGGGCTGCGCCGCGCGATAGGCCGCGTAGTCGCGCTCCGCCTGCACCGGGGTCAGCTCGATGCCCCGCAGCGTCATCGGCTCGTTGACGGCCTTCAGCGCCAGCGTGTTTTCGCCGGCCTCAAAGTAGAACCGGTAGGGCTCCACCACGTAGCCCATGCTGTCGCCGCAGTACGCCTGCTGCCAGTCGAACTTCTCCACCTGGGAGGGGCGCACGTCGTTGCCCTGGTTGTCCTTGCGCACGGGACCCGCGTCGGTCCACAGGCGGCAGAAGGTCAGCGTGCCCGCGCCGGAAAAGGGCACCTCGCCGTTGATGCTCAGCGCGCGCTCCATGTCCACGCCGCGGGAGGGCTCCGTCAGGTAGTCCACCTTCAGGTTGTACATGCCGGGCTCGGGCACGTTCACCCGCCAGGTGACCGTGGAGCCGTCGGGCGTGTACACGCAGGGCGCGCCGGCCTCGTCCGCGCGCAGCTCGCCGTCGCCCTCGAAGGCGGCGATGTCCACCGGTATGGCGGCGCTGCCCGTCGGGGCCCCGGCGTGGGCCTGCAGGTAGCCGTCATAGGTGTCGCTGCGCCCCAGGCCGCTGACCTCGGCGGTGAGGTCCGCGCCCTCGTATTTCGCCTCAAAGCTCAGGCTGCCGCCATTCAGCAGCGCGATCAGCGCCACGGCCGCCGCCAGTATGAGCAGGAAGAACAGTTTGCCGCGATGCTTTTTGAACATTGGCCCACCTCATTGACGGTGATATTTGTTCGTGAAATAGACACGGGATCGACACACATACACATCAATTATATTTTCCGCTGGCGGCTCTGTCAAGAATTTTCACAATGTTTTAAGGCATTGTGCGAAAAATGTTTAGATCGACCGCAATCGGGGCGGGGTGTATAGGGTACGGTTGGAAAAAGTCAGCGAATGAGTCGCGGGGACAGGTTCCTTGACTCATTCCGGCGAGGATTATGGGGACGGCCCTTTGGCAAATATGTGCCAAAGGGCCGTCGCCGTGACTTATTGATCCAGCGCCATGCGGACGCGGTCAAGCACTTCACTGAGCAGATCGTCCGGAAGGGGCTCAATGAACACTGCATTCCGGGCACGGAAGTCCAGCGACTTGACGTGCTCGCACAAGATTTCGCCAGTGGTTTTCGTGCGATTGTCCAGGCGAACGTGAAGCGGATAGTCCTTGAGCTGGTTCGTGATCGGGCAGAATATCGCAAGGCCGGTGTAGCGGTGGAAGCTCTGATTGCTGATGACGAGCGCCGGACGACGGCCCGCCTGTTCATGGCCTGCCTGTGGCGAGAAGTTCATCATGACGATGTCACCCTGAGAGGGACGGTAATCCGCCATCAATCGATCACCTCCAGGCCGACCTCCTCGCCGAAGTCGCACTCGGCCGGCTGATAGTCGCCGGAATAGCCGGCGAACAGCTCGTCCAGCGTTCTGCGCTTGGGCAGCTTGCGCAGCGTGATGAGATTCTCCTGCACGTCGATGGATACCGC
>JAFYBB010000248.1 GCA_017540445.1 Clostridia bacterium
CAAGGAAATCATACTGGAGGAATACCCCACCAAGGGCCAGGACCGGGCGAAGGTATTCAAGCTGCCCTTCATACGGGGCATATTCAACATGATCGACTCGCTGTCCTTCGGCTACAAGTGCCTGATGCGCTCGGCGGAGCTTTCGGGCCTGGAGGACGAGGAGGACGAAAAGAAGAAGAACAAAAAGCCCGGCGCGTGGGATCGGCTGTTTGAAAAGCTGCTGATGCCCATCGCGTCGGTGCTGGCCGTGGCGCTGGCGCTGGGGCTGTTCGTGTACCTGCCCATGCAGATCTGGAAGTGGATCACCTTCTCCGCCCCCGCCGTCGCCCAGAACTACACGCTGCGGGCCTGCTTCGAGGGCGTGATGCGCATACTGCTGTTCGTGGCGTACGTGTGGGCCACCTCGCTGATGAAGGACATCCGGCGCACCTATATGTACCACGGCGCCGAGCACAAGACGATATTCTGCTACGAGAAGGGCCTGCCGCTGACGGTGGAAAACGTGCGCCCCCAGGTGCGCTTCCACCCCCGCTGCGGCACGTCGTTCATGATGCTGATGCTGATCGTGGGCATCATCGTTTCGATGTTCATCCGCGTGGACAACCTGGTGCTGCGCACGGGGCTGAAGCTGCTGACCTTCCCGGTGGTGGTGGGCGTGGGCTATGAGCTGATCAAGCTGGCCGGCCGCGCCGACAACCTGTTCACCCGCGTGATCTCCGCCCCCGGCAAGTGGCTGCAGCACATCACCACCCGCGAGCCCGACGACAGCATGATCGAATGCGCCATCGCCGCGATGGAAAAGGTCATCCCCGGGGATGACAGCGACGCTTGGTGAGTAGGCAGTTGTCAGTAGCCAGTTATCAGTAGCCAGTAGTCAGTAGCCAGTAGCCAGTAGTCAGTAGTCAGTTGCCAGTAGGCAGTAGTCAGTTGCCAGTAGGCAGTAGTCAGTTGCCAGTAGGCAGTAGTCAGTAGGCAGTTGCCAGTAGGCAGTGGTTGGTGGGATTATGTCTGAAAAAACGCGCAATGAGAAAAACCGCAAGATCGCCTATGAGACCGGCAGCGCAAGATCGCGGATGATCTTCCTGCCGGTGCTGGCGCTGCTGCTGTCGCTGGTGGTGGAGCTGGGCAACCGCGGCCTGTCGCCGGTGCGGCTTTTCCATTTCATCGTCCATTCGCCGGTGGCGTTTGTGTTCGGCTGGCTGGTGATACTGACCACGCTGGTGTTCTCCGAGCTGTTCAAGCGCCGCCGGGCGGTGCTGTGCACGGTGACGCTGCTGTGGCTGACGCTGGGCGTGGTGGAGTTCATGGTCATCAAGGAGCGCACCCAGCCCTTCTGCTCGGTGGACATACTGATGATCAAAGACGGCTTTTCGCTGATCACGATCTACTATTCGTGGGCCAAGATCATACTGATCTTCAGCTCGGCCTTCGCGGCGATCTGCGCCATCATCATGATGTTCGCCCGCATGAAGCGCCGCCGGCAGTACAACCTGCCCATGTCGCTGGCGGTGTTCGTGGGCTTTGTGCTGCTGTCCTTCATGGTGGCGGCGCTGGGCGTGCGGGGGGAGGTGCTCCCCAGGCGCTTCGACAGCCTGGTGGACGCCTACGACGAATACGGCTTCGTCACCTGCTTCACGTTCACCTTCGGCCAGCAGGGCATCTCCCGGCCCGACGAATACTCCCCGGAGACGGTGGCTGAGGTGCTGACCGACATCGCCCCGGAGGGCGGCGACGAATACGTGTACCCCCACTTCAGCGAGGACGACAACCTGGCCCACCCGAACATCGTGTTCGTGCAGCTGGAGTCGTTCTTCGACGTGAACACGGTGGTCGGCAGCGCGTACTCCGCCGACCCCACCCCCTGGTTCAACCGGCTGTGCAGCCGCTTCCCCAGCGGCACGCTGTACGTGCCCACCGTGGGCGGCGGCACGGCGAACACCGAGTTCGAGGTGCTCACCGGCCTGAACCGGGACGCCTTCGGCGCGGGCGAGACCCCCTACAACACCATCATGCAGCAGACCACCTGCGAGAGCGTCTGCTACGACCTGAAGGACTACGGCTACACCGCCACGGCGATGCACAACAACACCGCCACGTTCTTCAGCCGCGACACCGTGTACCCCAACCTGGGCTTCGACCGGTTCGTGCCGCTGGAGTACATGCAGAACGTGAAGTACACCCCCATCGGCTGGTGCCGCGACGCGGTGCTGACCGACGAGATCCTGACCGCGCTGAGCACCACCGACACCCGCGACATGGTGTTCTGCGTGGCCGTGGAGACCCACGGCAAGTACGAGGAGACCTACGAATACAAGGACGGCGACATCGAGGTGCTGAGCCTGCCGGAGGAGATCCCGCTGGCCCCGTTCCAGAACTTTGTGAACGCGCTGCCGAGCACCGACGCCTTCCTGCGCAGCCTGACGCTGGCGCTGCTGCGGTTCGACGAGCCCACGATACTGGTGGCCTACGGCGACCACCTGCCGGCGCTGGAGCTGACCAACGACCTGCTCTCCACCGGCAGCATCTACGCCAGCCGCTACGTGATCTGGGACAACTTCGGCCGCACCTTCGACGCGCCGGACCTGCAGGCCTACCGGCTGAGCGCCAACCTGATGAAGCAGCTGGGCTTCTCCGGCGGCGTGGTCACCCGGCTGCACCAGGCCACCGACATCGCCGACGCGGGCGACGAATACCTGCAGAAGCTGGAGCTGCTGGGGTACGACATGCTCTACGGCGACCGGCAGGCCTTCGAGGGCGAATACCCCTACCGGCGCACCGACATGCGCATGGGCAGCCGGGACATCGCCGTCACCGGCGTGGAGCGGGAATACCACCGCCTGCTGGTCAGCGGCGAGAACTTCACCGAGTTCAGCGCCATCGTGGTGGGCGACCAGGTCCTGGAGACGCTCTTCATCGACAGCGGCCACATCGCCGCCCGCGTGGACGACCCCGCGGCGGTCACCGCCCTGTGCGTGGCCCAGATGGCCCGCGACGGGAGCGAATTGGGGAGGACCCCGGAGTACACCGTGCCGGAGGGCGCCTGAACATGCGCTCCCGCGACTACCTGCCCGTCGTTCGCCTTCACGGGCGGGACATACTGGCCTCGCCCGGCATGCGGCTGCAGCGCCGGCACATGCAGCACGGGCGCGTCAGCGTGTTCGAGCATTCGCTGGACGTGGCGCTGATGTGCGTGAAGCTCTCCCGCGCCCTGCGGCTGCGGGTGAACGAGCGGGCGCTGGTGCGCGGCGCGCTGCTGCACGACTACTTCCTGTACGACTGGCACGACCCGGACCCCAGCCACCGCTGGCACGGCTTCTTCCACCCCCAGACGGCACTGAAAAACGCCGAACGGGATTTCTCCGTCGGCGATACCGAGCGCGACATGATCGCGCACCACATGTTCCCGCTGGTCCCCCGCCCGCCCCGCTGCCGCGAGAGCGCGCTGCTGTGCCTGGCGGACAAGCTCTGCGCGGTAAGGGAAACGCTGAGGCGGGGAGGGGGAAAGGGAGGGAAATGAGGAATGAGGAGTGATACTAAGCTCAATCTAAAACTTTACAAATCAACAAAAGTATGATATAATGGAATCGGTGATGAGAGATGAAGCGATTCCAGATAACAGAGGCAGAGTATAAAGCGATAAAAAAGGCAGAGAGAGAGACGCGGGACAAG
>JAFYBB010000249.1 GCA_017540445.1 Clostridia bacterium
CGGCCTGGTCTGGTCGATCCTCTCACTTATTACCTGGGTTATACTTGAATCCATGTTACGACGTAGCGCCGTATACCTGACCGGTACGTACGGTGCAATGGGAGGGGCGAGGGCTATGGCCCTCCCTCTACCCTATTTTTTACATCAGCTTCCTGAACATGGCCTTGTAGTCGTCGAGGGTGGCCTCGCGGGGGTTGCCCGGGGTGCAGGCGTCGGCGGCGGCGGACTGGGCCAGGAAGTCCAGGTCTTCCTCCTTCAGCTTGTCCAGCTTCGTGGGGATGCCCACGTCCACGGACAGCTGGCGGACGGCGTCGATGGCGGCCTTGCGATAGGTGGGCCGGTCCATGCCGGTGGTGTCCACGCCCAGCGCCTCGGCGATGTTTTTGAACTTCTCGCCGGTGGCCTCCTGGTTGAACTCCATCACGATGGGCAGCATCATGGCGCAGGCCACGCCGTGGGGCGTGTCATACAGCGCGCCCAGCGTGTGGGCCATCGAATGGGCGATGCCCAGACCCACGTTGGAGTAGGCCATGGCGGTCACGTACTGGGCCAGCGCCATGCCCTCTCGGCCCTCGGGGTCGTTCTCGACGGCCTTGCGCAGGTTTGCGCCGATCAGCTTGATGGACTCCAGGTCCAGGCAGTCGGACAGCTCCCAGGCGGCCTTCGTGGTGTAGCCCTCGATGGCGTGGGTCAGCGCGTCCATGCCGGTGGAGGCGGTCAGGCCGCGGGGCATGGAGGCCATCATGTCCGGGTCCACCACGGCCACGTCGGGGATGTCGTTGGGGTCGACGCAGACGAACTTGCGGGTCTTCTGCACGTCGGTGATGACGTAGTTGATCGTGGACTCCGCGCCGGTGCCGCCGGTGGTGGGCACGGCGATGGTGAACACGGTGCGCTTCTTCGTGGGGGCCACGCCCTCCAGCGACCGGACGTCCGCGAATTCGGGGTTGTTGATGATGATGCCGATGGCCTTGCCGGTATCCATCGAGGAACCGCCGCCGATGGTGATCATGTAGTCGGCGCCGCTGTTCTTGTAGGCCTCGACGCCGCTCTGCACGTTCTCGATGGTGGGGTTGGGCTTGATGTTGGAATAGACCTCGTAGGCCATGCCGTTGGCCTCCAGCAGGTCGGTGACCTTGGCGGTGACGCCGAACTTCACCAGGTCGGGGTCGGAGGCGACGAAGGCCTTTTTGAAGCCCTTGGCCTTGACGATGCCGGGGATCTCCCGGATCGCGCCCTTGCCGTGATAGGAAACTGCGTTCAGAACAAAGCGATTGACAGCCATGATAAACACCTCTCCTCTATTATTGGCGTGTTGCCTTGCCATTATTCTACAGCATGAAGGAAAAAAACGCAAGGGGTCCACGTCGCCTGAAACCAGAAGGCACGGGTGCGGATTCTGTTTTTGGTATGGCATTTATCGGCAATCTGTGATATGATAGAGTTGTACGGTGAAATGCCGTGCCGCAGGCCGGCGCCGTATGAATCTACGGAGGAGAGTTCCATGTTCAGCAAGCACTTTATACTGAACGAACAGAGCCTTTCGATCATCGAGCAGTTCGGCGAGCACATGCCCGGGGGCTTCTTCATCTACAGGGCGGATGAGGGCGAGGAACTGCTGTACGCCAACCGGGCGGTCTTTGAGATATTCGGCTGCGATACCCTGGAGCAGTTCAAGGCGCTGACCGGCTTCACCTTCCGGGGCATGGTGCACCCGGAGGATTACGAGCGGGTCGCGGCCTCCATCAACAGCCAGATCAGCGAAAACCGATCGGATCAGGACCATGAGGAATACCGGATCATCCGCAGGGACGGCGGCGTTCGCTGGATCGACGACTACGGCCACTATGTGGAGTCCGAGGTCTACAACGGCCTGTTCTACGTGTTCATATCGGACATCACCGAAAAGCGGGAGCAGGCGGAATCCGACAAGGCCGTGCGTTCCGCCGTCATCGAGGCGCTGACCCGCGTCTATGACTCGGTGTGGCTGATCAGCGACGTCAAGACCCAGAAATTCGAGCTGTACCGGATCGACGAGAACATGGTGCACCTGCTGCCCGCCAACGTGGCGGTGCGGCTCACCCGCTTTTCCGACGCCTTCGCGTTCTACTCCAAGCTGGTGCTGGAGGAGGACCGGCAGGGCTTCCTGGACGCGGTGACGCCCGAGAACATCGTGCGCAACACCGAGAACCGGCTGATCTACTCGGTGCCCTTCCGCCGGGTGTTTGAAACCGGCACGCGCCACTACCGGGTGGAGTTTGCCAAGCTGGCCCTGCCCGGCGGCAGGACCGGCATCGTGACCGGCTTCAAGGATGTGGACGAGGAGGTCCGCAAGGAGCAGCAGATCCAGCAGGCCCTCCGGGACGCCATCGACGCCGCCAACGCCTCCAACCAGGCCAAGAGCGACTTCCTGTCCAGCATGAGCCACGACATGCGCACGCCGATGAACGGCATCATCGGCATGACCGCCATCGCCGCCAACCACCTGGACGACAAGGAGCGGGTGGCGGACTGCCTGCGCAAGATCACCGATTCCTCCAAGCACCTGCTCTCGCTGATCAACGACGTGCTGGACATGAACAAGATCGAATCCGGCAAGGTGGAGCTGCACGAGGAGGAGTTCAGCCTGGCGGAGCTCATCGACAACCTGCTGGCCATGACCCGGCCCCAGATCCAGGCCCACGGGCACGCGCTGCAGATGGACATCGACGGCGTGGAGCACGAGCAGCTCATCGGCGACAGCCGGCGGATCGAGCAGGTCTTCGTCAACATCATGAGCAACGCCATCAAGTACACGCCCAACGGCGGCAGGATCTCCCTGCGCATCCGGGAGCTGCCCACGCGGATGCCGGGCTTTGGCCAGTACCAGTTCATATTCGAGGACAACGGCTACGGCATGACCGAGGAGTTCCAGAAGCACCTGTTCGAGCCCTTTGCCCGGGCCAACGACAAGCAGACCGCAGGCATACAGGGCACGGGCCTTGGCATGGCCATCACCCGGAACATCGTCAGGATGATGGGCGGGGACATCGCCGTGGAAAGCGAGTATTCAAAGGGCTCCAGGTTCACGGTCACGATGTACCTGAAGCTGCAGAGCGCCGAGGCCATCCACTACGATCGCTTTGTCGATCTGCACGTGCTGGTGGTGGACGACGACCCCGTGTGCTGCGAGTCCACCTGCGAGCTGCTTAGCGACATGGGCATGAACAGCGAATGGGTGCTCTCCGGAAAGGCCGCCGTCGATCGCGTGAAGACGCGGCGGGAGCAGGGCCGGGATTTCTTCGCCTTCATCATCGACTGGAAGCTGCCCGACCAGGGCGGCGTGGAGACCACCCGGCAGATCCGGCAGCTGGCGGGGCCGGAGGCGCCCATCGTCATATTCTCCGCCTACGACTGGACGAGCATCGAACAGGACGCGCGGGAGGCGGGCGCCACCTCCTTCATCGGAAAGCCGCTGTTCCGCACGAAGCTGGCCAAGCTGTTCAACGCGCTGGTCGACCATCGGCCCGGGGATGACGGCATGTCGGCCCCCCTGAAGCGCCTGGAGGCGATGGGCCTGAAGGGCCGTCGGATATTGCTGGCGGAGGACATGGAGATCAACGCCGAGATCGCGACGGACTTCCTCGAAATGACCGGCGCTCAGGTGGACTGGGCACAGGACGGCGCGCAGGCCGTGGAGAAGCTGGCGGCCTCGCCCGACGGATACTACGCGCTGATCTTCATGGACATGCAGATGCCGAACATGAACGGCTGCGAGGCCGCCCGGGCCATACGGGCCATGGAGCGGCCCTACGCAAAGCAGATCCCCATCGTGGCGATGACGGCCAACGCCTTTACCGAGGACATACTCAGCTGCAAGCGCGCCGGCATGAACGACCACATCACCAAGCCCATCGACGTGGAGGTGCTGGCAAAGGTGCTGGATACCTACGTGAAGTGAAGATTGGAGAGAGAATACGGGGGCTGTCTCTAAACGCATAAGTCTGCAAGCGTTTACATGTTGTAGGGGCGGCGATGCGCCGCCCGCCGGGAAGTACGATGCGTTTCGTACTTGGGCGGGCGGCCATTGGCCGCCCCTACATATGTTTCGCGCATACAACGTATGTTCTGAGACAGCCCCTTAGCTTTGAAAGCGATTTAAATGTCTTCTGATACACCGGCAGCTCTGCCGGCTGCATCGGGACCGGCCGGCGCGTCGTCGGCGCCGTCCGCCGCGGCGGCGGTCTGCAGCGCGGCGCGGCCCACCAGCCCGCCGGTGGATACGTCCTTGAGCATCCTGGGGATGTCCAGGCCCACGGCCTGCTTGATGGCCTCGAAGCTCTGCAGCATCGTGCCGGCGGTATCGCGGGCCATCGAGGTCGCGCCGCCCTCGCCGAAGAGTATGATCTTCTCGGTCTTGCTCAGCGGCTCGGCCACGCTGGCGGCGATCTCGGGCAGCTTGTTGACCACCATCTCCAGCATGGCGGCCTGGCCGTAGCGCTGCATGGCTTCGGCCTTTTTCTGGATGGCCTCGGCTTCGGCTTCACCGCGCATGCGGATGGCCTCGGCCTCTTTTTCGGCTTCGTACAGCTGGGCGTCGGCCTGGGCCTGGCGCTCGAACCGCTCGGCCTCCGCGGTGAACATGCGGGCGTCCTTCTCGGCGGCGGCCTTCTCGCGGATCTCCACGTTCAGGCGCTCGCGCTCGATCTCGACCTCCTGGCGCTTCAGATCGGTCTCCTTCTCAAGGCGCATCATCTCGGCGGCGGCGCGCTCGGCCTCGTAGGTCTTGCGCACGCGCTCCTGCTCGATCTTGTAGGCCTCGTCGGCCTTGGCCTTCTCCTGGTCGGATTCGATCTTGTAGCCGGCCTGCAACAGCGCCAGCTGCTTGTTCTGCTCGGCGATGGCGGCCTGGGCCTCCACCTCGGCCTTGTGGCCCTCCTGCTGCGCCTTCGCGCGGGCGATGGCCGCGTCCCGCTCCTTCTGGACCACGTTCTGGATGGCCATGGTCTCGATGACCTTGCCGTCCTTGTCCGAGAAGTTCTGGATGGTCAGGTTGATGATCTCAAGGCCCATGTTGTTCATGTCGCTCATGGCGGCCTTGATGGACTCCTGGGCGAACTTGTCGCGGTTCTGCACCAGCTCTGCGATGGTCATCTGGCCGATGATCTCGCGCATGTTGCCCTCCAGCACGTCCTTGGCCAGCGACTTGATCTGCTCGGCGTCGTAGTGCAGCAGCTGCTCGGCGGCGGTGGCGATGGAGAGATCGTCGGAGCCGATCTTGATGTTGGCCACGGCGTCCACCAGCACGCTGATGTACTCCTTGGTGGGCACGGGCTGCGCCGTGCGGATGTCCACCTGCATCAGGCACATGTCCAGCTGGTCGATGCGCTCGATGGCGGGGATCCAGAAGGTCGCGCCGCCGCGGACGATGCGATAGCCGAACTTCTTCGTGGCCACGGCGCCTTCCGGCGTGCGCACCTTGTAGCTGCGGCGCATCAGGCCGGAGATGATCAGCGCGGTGTCCGGCGGCGCGATCTTGTAGCGGGGAACCAGCTTGACCAGCGCGAATATACCGGCCGCGACGATCAGCAGAACCCACCACCGGGTCGTGAGAAACAGCAAAATGTCCATGGGGCGTCCTCCTTTCAGTCGGATGGGGGAGCGCAGGCACCCTTGCGTCCTGCTGAAAGGAGCGTATCAAATCGCGGGCCGCGGCGCAATATCAACCTTCCAAATTGTCACGGGCGGATTCCGAATTGTCACGGGGGAAATCCGAAAGCGACGGCGTCGAATTTGCGGCCCGAGGCGGGAATTCCACTTGACGGCCCGCGGTGAAAACCGTATAATAAATGTGCGGCTCCCGCGCGTCCGTGGTTGAAAGTCGATGCCAGTCGCAGGCGAAACGATCCACGTAAGCCGGGAAAATTCCGGTGAGCATGGTGCGGCTTAGAAGTAAGTCCAACCCGCCCCAGCGCGGGCGGAGAGGGGCAGTAGTGGGGAGGCAGAGTCCTTAGGAGCGAACCCTCCGGTTGGCGAGTGTGGGGTCAAAGACCAGGTCGGGCGCGGGAGCCGTATTGAATAAGACGCCGGGGGCTTCCTGCTTGCACAGCAGGAAGCCCCCGGCGTCTGACGTTTACAGATACTTTTTGAGCGTATCGACCCTGTCCAGCTTCTCCCAGGGCAGGTCCAGGTCGTGGCGGCCGAAGTGGCCGTAGGTGGCGGTCTGGGCGTAGATGGGCCTCTTCAGGTCCAGCTCGCGGATGATGGCGGCGGGCCTCAGGTCGAAGCACTCCTGTACGATTTCGGAAAGCCTGTCGTCGCTGAGCGCGCCGGTGCCGAAGCTGTCCACGAACACGGACACGGGCTTCGCCACGCCGATGGCGTAGGCCACGCCCACCTCGCACCTGCGGGCCAGACCGGCGGCAACCAGGTTCTTGGCGACGTGGCGCATGGCGTAGGCGGCGCTACGGTCCACCTTGCTGGGATCCTTTCCGGAGAACGCGCC
>JAFYBB010000250.1 GCA_017540445.1 Clostridia bacterium
ACATGGATCATGAAGGGCCTGTCCTGGGACAACCCCCTGCGCATACGTTCAGCGGCGGAGCTGACCGCCTGGGTGGATCAGATCGGCTTTCTGCCCTTCTTCGCCAACGGGGTGGCCGGCTTCTCCGCCGAGGAGCACGTCGCGGCATCCGCCTGGTGGACAGGCAACAGGGCGACCGACCCCTGGGAATGGCGGGAGGCGATCGCGGCCGCCCATGCCGTCGCCTACGGCAAGTTCTTCGACGGCAGGGCGGGCTTTATCAGCCCGAGGTGGCTCCCCCGCTTTGCCAACGCCCGGCGCAACGGCTGGGACTTCGACGGCAAGTGGCAGAGCGGCGCAGCCAGCCAGCGGGAGAAGGCCGTCATGGCGTTCTTCGTCGATCCCGAATCGGAGGACGAGCCCGTTTTCACGAATGCCGCCATACTCTCCACCGATCTGAAGCACCGCGCCGGCTTCGGCAAGGGCGGCGAGAAGAACTATCCGGGCATCCTGACCGGCCTTCAGATGCAGCTCTATCTGGTGATCGGTGGCTTCCGGCGCCGTCAGAACAAGCGCGGGAGCGACTACGGCATGCCGGTATCCGTCATCATGACGCCGGAATCCATATGGGGCTATGCCATGATATCCTCGGCCTACAGCGAAAAGCCCGCTGAGAGCTGGCAGCGCATCTGTGAGCACACGCGGGATATGTATCCGGACGCGGATGAAAGCAGCATCCTGAAGCTGATCGGAAAAAAGCCGGAGGACTGACCATGAAAATCTAAAGCAAAACCGTTTGAGAAAGGAAGCAACGCTTATGAAGAACAAAACCGTGATCTCTATACTTGCAGCCTGCGCGCTGCTGCTGTCCGGCTACGCACACAGTGGCGGAAGCATCGCTTCGACCCCAGCGATAGCGGAGACAGACGCCGCAACCGACCCCAATTATGATATGGACGAATGCGCGCCGTCGCTCAGCGATATCGCCGGAGACTGGATCTACGAGGAGCGGGACGCGGGCATCACGGATCAGTATGTCGGAAGGCCCGTAGGCAGATACTCCATCTCCGCTGACGGCACATTCACTTACACCTCTGACGGTTCATCGTATGTGAACGGCACCATAGGTATTGTTTACGAGGAATATGCGGACGGTTCAAGGGTCCCGCTCTTCGTGTTCTATGACGATAGCGGCGAGTCCTTCATGGCATGCTACGCGACAGTTCCCGGGGAAAGAACGGATGGCTGCCTGTATATCGGCCAGGACGGCGAATCCCGCCTGGTCCCCGCCGATCCCGCAGCCTAAGCCGATATTGCCGACATCGTTGGGGTTTGGAACGAAGCGGGCGCTTCCGTTCCTGGAATTCTGACCGTAAACGGGGACGGAACCTTCAAGCTCGAACTTAGAGACGGCGACGCACAGTAAGGACGACCGGGCATCATCCATCTGCATATCGTCACCGCTTGACCCACTCGCGAATCTCCGCCAGCCGGTGCTCCGCCTCGGATACGCCCAGCCGATAGACCCGTTCCAGCGCGTCCGGGTCTTTTTCCGTTCGGCCGATCCCCAGGGCGCGCGGCGGGCGGATCACCAGGGACCGGCCCGAGGCCTCCCGCCGGTCGATCTCCTCCATCTGCCGGTTGTACATCTCGTGGCGGTGGGCCATGGCGTCCGCGACCGCGGGGTATCTGCGCAGCAGCAGGCGCATCAGCGCGGGATGCGAAGCGGGCTTCTTTCGGTAGCCCTTCGGCTGCGTCAGCACGATCAGATCGCGCGCGTAGCCCAGCGCTTCCATGTGCGCGTAGGGCACAGCGTCGGAGATCCCGCCGTCCAGCAGCAGGTATCCGTCCACCGCGACGGGCCGCGACACGACGGGCATCGACGCGGAGGCCCTGAACCACAGCATGTCGCCGTCCCCGCCGTCGGCGCATTCGCGATAGACGCACCGCCCCGTGTGAACGTCCGTCGCGCCCACGTAGAACGCCATCGGGTTTTCCCGAAAGGCCTTGCGGTCGAACACGTCCAGCTCGTCCGGCAGCTTGCGATAGCAGAAGTCCGCCCCGTAGAGGTCGCCCGTGCGCAGCAGGGACCGAACGCTGCAATACCGGGGATCGCGGCTGTAGCGCTTGTTGTAGCGGATCGGGCGGCCCAGCTGGCGGGACTTGAAGTTGCACCCGAACACCGCCCCCGCGGAGATGCCCGCCGCGCCGTCGAAGCGGATGTCGTGGCGCAGCAGTACGTCGATCACGCCGCAGGTGAACATGCCGCGCATGGCGCCGCCCTCCATGACAAGGGCCGTTTTCCGGCTGATTGTGTCATTCTCTCGCATCTCATTGCACGGACTGCTTCTTTGCAGCCTTCCTTTCAAACAGTATCAGCGAAACGATCAGCACCAGCGGGAACACGCTTCCGGCCAGCATGCCGGATTGCAGGCTGTCGCCGGCCTGCTGGGAAACGATGCCGACCAGGCTCGGCCCGAACGCGCCGCCCAGGTCGCCGGCCATGGCGAGCAGCGCGAACAGCGCCGTACCGCCCTGGGGCAGGCGGGGCGACGTGATGCTGATGGTGCCGGGCCACATGATGGCTACGGAGAATCCGCAGAAGACGCAGCCGATCAGGCCCAGGATGGGATTGGAGGACAGCGACGCCAGCAGATAGCAGCACAGACACAGGACCCCGGAGGCGATCATATACCGGTTCAGATTGATTTTTGCGCCGTATTTCCCATAGATCGCCCGGCTGATGCCCATGGTCACCGCGAACAGGCAGGGGCCGATCAGGTCGCCCACGGATTTCGAGAAGCCGAGCGCCGCCTCCGCATAGGCCGAGGCCCACTGCGCCATGGACAATTCCGACGCCCCCGCGCAGACCATCAGCACGATCGCCACCCAGAACAGCGGCGTCCTGAACAGCTGCCCGATGGTCATCCCCTCGCCGTCCTCCGTCAGGTGCTCGATCGGGCATGTGGCAAAGTTGAATATGTTGTACAGCGGGATCAGCGCCCACACGCAGGCCAGGATCCGCCAGCTGCCGATGCCGAATACCGTAAAGAAGAGCGAGGACAGGAGAATCACGCCGACAGAGCCCCAGCAGTAGAACGAG
>JAFYBB010000251.1 GCA_017540445.1 Clostridia bacterium
TCGGTACACGCATTTATGGGGGAATACATGAGCAATTATGAATGGGCCAAATATGCGGAGAGCTGCATGTATTTCCAGAAGGGATTGTCCACAGCGCCCCTGGACTGAAAAACAGCGGGCCAGTGAACCGGACATTCTGTGTACATGAGTCATGGGGACGGTTCTACTGACTCATTTCACGCGTGAAATGAGTCAGTAGAACCGTCCCCATGACTCACGAGTATCTCCTCCAGCGTCACCTGGTTGGCCAGGGCGGGTTCGGCGGCGCTCTTCTTCAGCCGCCGGGCGTTGGCCTGGCGCAGGCGGGCGATCTCCTTTTCCTGGGATGTGATCAGGTCCTGCATGCGGCGCACGGTTTCGGCGGCCTCGTCCTGCTGCTCCTTCAGCCTGCGCCGGGCGTCGCTGACCTGCTTTTCCAGCTGCTCCATCTTCAGACGCTTCGCGCCGTCCTCCTTCTCGGCCAGTATGCGCAGGCCGCTCTCCCGGAACAGCGACACGTTCAGATCGCTGGCGCGCGTCTCCATCTCGTGATAATCGCTCTCGAAGGAAGCCATGCGGCTGCGCAGGCGGCGGATCTCCGCCTCCCGACGCTCCAGCACCTGCTGCAGGTTCTGCCGGATGGCCCGGTCCCTCTGCAGCTCCTGACACCGCGCCCGGCTCTTCGTCAGCAGCCGGCGCAGCGTCACGCAGCGCCAGATCAGCCAGGCCGACAGCCCCGCCAGCGCCACGAGCGCGATGATCGCGTACAGCAATGTGCACTTCCCCCATTCTTCTGCCATTATACCACATTCCCGGCCCCACGGCCATTCGGGAACGCAAAACTACGAATAATGTCATATTCTGTGCAACTTCTTGCGTCCCGCCGCCAAAACCTGAATTTAATCACCGGCCACGCAGGATTTTCACCGCCCACCGTAGAATAAAAAGGGTTGCGGTTATAACACAATAACCTGTGGAGGTTGCAGCCATGAGCGAGCCCCGGAAACGCGCCATTTCGGCAGGTCTTTCGGGAAGCGCCGTATCCTCGCTGCGCGGGGCGCTGGCGGACGCCGGTGTGGAACTGATCGCCGAGGCGCCGGACAGCGCGGGCGGTCTGCGTCTGATCCGCGCGCTGGAGCCCGATGTGGCGGTGGCCGGCGCGGTCATGCCCGGCATGGACGGCGCGGCCTTCGCCGAGGCGGCCTGCGCGCTGCGGCTGAACGTTCGGCCCGCGATACTGCTGCTCCGGCCCCCGGGGCTGCGGTTGCCCGGGGAGGCACGGCTCACCGCGCTGGACGCGGCGCTGCTGGACGCGCCGCCGGACGCCGGGGCCATCGCCCGGGCGCTGGAGCGGCTGGAGGACGCCGCCGCGCTGCCTGCCAAGCTGGCCGGGCGCCTTGCAGGGCTGCTGGACGCCCTGGGCGTGCCGCAGCACCCGGGCCGGCTGTGCCTGGAGCGGGCCATCGCGCTGGTCTGGCGGGATCGCCGCCGGGTGCGCGCGCTGAAGGGCAGCCTGTATCCGGCGCTGGCCCGCCAGACGGGGCTGAGCTGCGCCCAGGTGGAGCGCGCGCTGCGCCACGTGATCGACGTGGCCTGGCGCACCGGCGCCATCGGCGAGCAGCACAGGATATTCGGAGACACAATCGACGCAAGGCGCGGCAAGCCCACCTGCGGTGAAATGATCGCGCAGCTTGCGGAGGAACTGCGATGGGAGGAATGACCATGAAAAAGATGAAGCGCGTCGTGGTGATCGTGCTGGACGGCGCGGGCGCCGGCTGGCAGCCGGACGCCGCGAAGTACGGCGACGAGGGCGCCAACACGCTGAAGCACGTGATCGAGCAGGCCAATCCCAGCATACCGAACCTGGAGGAGCTGGGCATCCGGCACCTGCTGGGCCTGCAGGGCATTGGCGCCGACGACCCCATCGGCTGCTACGGCACGATGCTGGAGCAGGCCGCCGGCAAGGACACCACCACCGGCCACTGGGAGATCGCGGGCCTCACGCTGCACAACCCCTTCCCCACCTATCCCAACGGCTTCCCGCCGGAGGTGATACAGGCCTTTGAGGAAGAGACCGGCATGGGCGTGATCGGCAACAAGGTGGCCTCGGGCACCGAGATCATCAAGGAGCTGGGCGCGGAGCACCTGCGCACCGGCAAGCTGATCGTGTACACCTCCGCCGACAGCGTGTTCCAGGTGGCCGCCCACGAGGCGGTGCTGCCCGCCATGGAGCTGTGGCACGTGTGCCGCATCGCCCGGCGCATCCTCAAGGGCGAGCACAACGTGGGCCGCGTGATCGCCCGCCCCTTCGAGGGCAACGTGGGCGAGTTCGTGCGCACGGCCAACCGGCGCGACTTCTCGGTGGACCCCACCGGCCGCACCATGCTGGACGCGGTGAAGAGCGCCGGCTACGACGTGCTGGGCGTGGGCAAGATCGAGGACATCTTCAACCACCGGGGCCTGACCCAGTCCAACCACGCCGCCGGCAACCCGGCCTGCATCGACGCCACCATCGAGTACCTGAAGAAGGACCGCTGGCGCGGGCTGATGTTCGTGAACTTAGTGGACACCGACATGCTGTTCGGCCACCGGCGCGACGTGCCGGGCTTTGCCCGGTCGCTGGAGGAATTCGACAAGCGGCTGCCGGAGATCATGCGCCTGCTGGGCGAGGACGGCCTGCTGATCCTCACCGCCGACCACGGCTGCGACCCGTCCTACACCGCCCACACCGACCACACCCGCGAGCGCGTGCCGCTCATGGCGTGGGGCCTGGGCGTCGAGGAGGGCGTGAACCTGGGCGAGCGCCACACCTTCGCGGACATCTCCGCCACGGTGCTGGAGGCGCTGGGCGTGTCCGAGAAGCTGGACGGCACGTCCTTCTACCGGGATATCGCGCTGTAACGCCATTATGTGACCGCGGGTCCGCGAATCGCCCACATTTTACAAAAAAGGGCTTTTCATTTCCCGTGGTATGGGGTAGAATGATAAATGTAGTTATAGGTGTGCAGGGCCCCGCGCCCGCCGCCATAATGTGATACTATTTTAGGGAGGTTTTTCCAATGGCTGTTAAAGTTGCTATCAATGGTTTTGGCCGCATTGGCCGCCTGGCTTTCCGTCAGATGTTCGGCGCCGAGGGCTATGAGGTCGTCGCCATCAACGACCTGACCAGCCCCGCGATGCTGGCACACCTGCTGAAGTACGATACCGCCCAGAAGGGTTACTGCGGCGTCATCGGCGAGAACAAGCATACCGTCAGCTCCAAGGAGCCCGTGTTCGAGGAAGACGGCAAGACCGTGAAGGTCCCCGGCTCCATCACCGTGGACGGCAAGGAGATCACCATCTACGCCGAGCCCAAGGCCCAGAACCTGCCCTGGGGCAAGCTGAACGTGGACGTCGTGCTGGAGTGCACCGGCTTCTACACCTCCAAGGCCAAGAGCCAGGCGCACATCGACGCCGGCGCCAAGAAGGTCGTCATCTCCGCGCCCGCCGGCAACGACCTGCCCACCATCGTCTACAACGTGAACCACAAGACCCTGAAGCCCGAAGATACCATCATCTCCGCCGCTTCCTGCACCACCAACTGCCTGGCCCCGATGACCAAGGCTCTGAACGACACCTTCCCGATCGTCAGCGGCATCATGACCACCGTGCATGCCTACACCGGCGACCAGATGATCCTGGACGGCCCCCATCGCAAGGGTGATCTGCAGCGTGCCCGCGCCGGCGCCGCCAACATCGTTCCCAACAGCACAGGTGCTGCGAAGGCTATCGGCCTCGTTATCCCCGAGCTGAACGGCAAGCTCATCGGCGCGGCACAGCGCGTTCCCACACCCACCGGCTCAACAACTCTGCTGTTCGCGGTCATCGACAAGAAGGATGCCACCAAGGACGAGATCAACGCCGCTATGAAGGCTGCTGCAACAGAGTCCTTTGGCTACAACACAGATGAGATCGTTTCCAGCGATATCGTTGGTATGAGATTCGGTTCTCTGTTCGATGCTACACAGACAATGGCTATGGCTCTTGACAATGGCACAACAGAGGTTCAGGTTGTTTCTTGGTATGACAACGAGAATTCCTACACAAGCCAGATGGTAAGGACGATCAAGTACTTTGCAGAGCTCGGCTGATGCAGGGCAAAAAGATCTGAGTATCTTCAGAGGTCCGGTCCCTTTGGACCGGACCTCGTTTCATTACAATAAAAGGAGGTTTACACAATGGCACTCAACAAGAAA
>JAFYBB010000252.1 GCA_017540445.1 Clostridia bacterium
AAACGTGTCGTCTATCGGGCGAAAGCCACGCAGCCTTTGCAGGTCTTCCTCGTGGTATCGCTCCTGCAACAATGCATCCATGGTACTTGCCATCCGGGATTGTCCTCCTGAGATTCTCTCTGTTGCTATTCTACCATGCTTTGGGCGCTTGCGCAAGTACGAAATACCGTGTCCCACTGGCGACGGTTCTGCTGTGTCTGGATTGCTGTATACTGACAACTCCCTACCGGCAAACACCGATAACAGCATAACATCCACCGCCCCGCATCGATGCCGATGCGGGGCGGTGGCGTTATGAGGGGGTATCGAGGCGGAGGCGGAGCATGTCGCCGGGCTCGACCGCTTCCGGGGCGTCCAGGTCGTACAGTGACATGGGGACGCTGGCCGATTCCAAGGGGGTTCCGTCCGGGTCGGTCAGGTTTCGCGCGGTGAAGGTCAGGCCGAGGGTGTGGGGGGATAGCACCTCCAGATTGGCTCCGGCGGCGAAGCGGTTGCGCAGCTCCACCCGGACGCGGCCGCCGGGCAGGCGCTGGAGCACCGTGCCAACGAATTGGCAATCCTGCAGATAGTGGCCGTCCTCCGGCGCGTGACGCTTCATCTCGCCGAAGTAGAAGCCCGAGGCGTAGGCGCGGTGGCTGACGGCGTCGAGCTCGCGGCGCAGCGCGGGCAGCATTGATTCGTCGCCGCTGAGGATGCCGTCGAGGCGCCGACGGTAGGCGTTTGTCACGGTGGCGACGTAGTAGGGCGTCTTCATGCGGCCCTCGATCTTGAAGGAGATCACGCCGGCGTCGATGATGCGGTCCAGAAAGTCGATGCAGTTCAGGTCGAAGGAGCTCAGGATCGTCATACCGCCCGCGTCCTCCTCCACCGGGAAGTATTCTCCGGGGCGCTTTTCCTCCTCGAGGCGGTACTTCCACCGGCAGGACTGGGCGCAGGCGCCGCGGTTGGCGCTGCGGCCGGTCAGGTAGGCGCTGATCATGCAGCGGCCTGACCAGGCCATGCACATCGCGCCGTGGATGAAGGCCTCCAGCTCCAGCGCAGGGGGCGTCTTCTGCCGCAGTTCGGCGATCTCATTCAGGGTCATCTCCCGGCCCAGCACCACCCGGGACGCGCCCATGTCGTGGTAGGCGCGGGCCGCGGCGTAGTTCAGGCAGTTGGCCTGAGTGCTGATGTGCACAGGGAGCCCCGGGGCGCAGCGGCGCATCGTGGCCACGGCCCCCAGGTCGGCCACGATGGCGGCGTCCGCGCCGGCGGCTTGCAGCGCCTGGGCGTAGTCGCCGAGGGCGTCGATCTCCCGGTTGGTGGGGAACGCGTTCACGGCGACGTACAGCCGCTTGCCCAGGGCGTGGGCCGCCCGGGCGGCCCGGGCCAGCTCGTCCATCGAAAAGCCGGCGGTCCCGGCGCGCAGCTGCAGACGGGGACCGCCGACGTATACGGCGTCCGCGCCGAAGCGCAGCGCGGCTTCAAGGCACGCCATGTCCCCGGCGGGGGAGAGCAGTTCAAGCTTGCGATTCATCGGCGTTCAGCGGGCGGTCAGTCCTCGTCGTCCTCGGGGATGTAGGTGACGTCGTCCCAGTTCTCCGGGCGCAGGCCGATGTTGGTGCGCGCGCCCTCGATGCGGGGATTCAGGTAGGCCTCACACAGCCAGTTGGCATAGGACACGGTGATCAGCTTGTGGAACGCCACCAGGAATATGAAGTACAAGAGCGACACGATCATGATGATGTGCATCTGTATGGCGGGGATCAACAGCCCCAGCCCCAGCGCCACCGCGGGCACGGCCAGCGTGGCCAGCTTGATCAGCACCGCGAAGGGCAGCTTGGCGATGGTCATCAGCACGCTGTTGCGGACCACGTCCCTGAACCGCAGCTTGTAGGTGATCAGCATCGGCATCATCAGCATGCCGGACAGCCGCCAGATGATGAACACCAGCACCACCAGCGCGATGGGCACCACGTAGAACGAGCTCTGGGCCAGCATGGCGCCGTAGAAGCGCCAGCAGGTGAACAGCAAAAAGGGCATCAGGCCGTCGATCACGGACACCAGCAGCGCCTGCTTCCAGTTGGCCTTCACGGCGTCCTTGAAGTCGCTGATCACGAAGCTGTGCTCGTCCCGCGCCCAGTTGCGCAGCACGTAGGTGACGCCGGCGTTGAACGGACCGGTGACGGCCACGCAGGGGATCATGATCAGCAGGTACGTGGCGAACATGCCCACGATGTCGTCGCCGGTGTAGGTGCCGCCGGCGTCCGTGAGCATCGTGTACAGCGTCACCAGGTTCAGTATCGTCCAGATGATCGCGGGAAGCCACGCCACCATGTACAGCAGGTTCACGCCGAACATGGCGCTCCAGCGCACCTTCAGCACCTCCGTGAAGAGCTGGCGGCGGTTTTGCGGAAGGTTTTCAATGGTGAAATCGCCCTTCCCCTGCTTGCCGTAGAAGTAGTTGTTCATCATGTTGCGCAGTCCCATAGGCAGCCTCCCTGTCGTCGGGGTCATCCGACGATTTTATCCATTTAAGTATACACGTCCGTGGCCGGATTTGCAACCAAAAAGATTAAGAATGACGGCAATCGGACATTCATATTGCAAATTAGACAAAAATAAGATATAATAAGCGGGATTGATACAGATTCGATTCCGGGAGCCCGGGGTCAAAAACGCATGAAAGCGCCGCGCGCGCCGCGATGGACCGCGGTGCGGGCAGCGGGGGAGGACGCCGTGAGAGACACGATCATGAAGGTATCGCTGGGGGCGATCGCCGCCAACGCCAAGGCCATACGCCGCCGGATACCGGCGCGCGTTCGGATGATGTGCGTGGTGAAGGCCGACGCCTACGGCCACGACGCCGCCCGGGTGGCGCGGCGGCTGGCCTCCGCGGGCGCGGACGCCTTTGCCGTGGCCATCGTGGAGGAGGCGGAGGCGCTGCGCCGGGCGGGCGTCGAGGGCATGATACTGATCCTCGGCGGGGCGAACGAGGAATCGCTGCGCCAGGCCGTGCGGGCCGGTGCGTCCCAGGCGGTCTACGCGCCGTGGATGCTCCGGGTGCTGCAGGACGAGGCCGCGCGCTGCGGCCGGCGGGCCAGGGCGCATCTGAAGATCGACACCGGCATGTCCCCGGTGGGCGTGCGGGGCGAGGCGGACCTCGAGGCCCTGCTGGCCTGCTGGCGCGACTGCCCGGACGTGGACATGGAGGGCATGTTCACCCACTTCTGCGTGGCGGACAGCGACCCGGACTTCACCGCGCTGCAAAAGGCGCGCTTCGATGCCGCGCTGGAACGGGTGCGGCGGGCCGGCTTCGCGCCCATCGCCCACGCCGCGGCCTCCAGCGCCATGCTGGAGACGGCGCTGCAGTACGACATGGTGCGCCCCGGCATCGCGCTGTACGGCAGCTGCGTGCCGCAGATGGCGGAGGAGCTGACCGGCGCGCAGACGCTGTCCACCCGCCCGATCCGGCTGCAGTGGATCGCCGCGGGGGACACGGTGGGCTATGGCCGCACCTTCACGGCCCGCCGGGACACGCTGGTCATGACCCTGCCCATCGGCTACGGCGACGGCTATCCGCGGATACTGAGCAACCGCGCGCCGGTGCTGGTGAAGGGCAGGCGCGCGCCGCTGATCGGGCGCGTGTGCATGGACATGGTCATGGCGGACGTCACCGACGTCCCGGGCGTCACCCTCGAGGACGAGGTGGTGCTGCTGGGGGCGCAGGGAAGCGAGCGCATCACCGCCGACGAGCTGGCGGAGCTGGCGCAGACGATCCCCTACGAGATCATGCTGGGCTTTTCCGCGCGGGTCCCCGTGCGGGTGGTGGATTGAGACGGACCGGGAGGCCTGACCTATGAGTATCGGAGATATGTTCAAGACCAACACAGTGACGCTGGTGCTGCTGATATTGATCAACCTGGGCCTGTTCACGCTGGGCAACACGCCCTGGATGGTGCTGGGGCTGCTGTGCCTGGCGGGGGCGCTGTTCCTGTCCTACCGGCAGGGCATGGCCTACGGCCACGAGGCGGCCAGCCTGCGCAAGACCGTGGACCGGGCCATGGACCCGCAGAGCCCCACCCACGGCCAGCTGGACGACAAGCTGATCAAGCGCGCCTGGAGCGTGTCGCTGGGCCTGCGCGGGGTGATGGCCTGCGCGCTGTTGCCCTATCTGGTGGGGGCGGCCTACATCATCAGCTCCCTTTTGAAGGCGGAGAACCTGGAGATGCCGCTCAGGCTGGCCTCCTGGCTGCTGGCCTCGCCCTACTGGCCCGTCGTGCTGCCCTGGTACAGCACCTTCGACCGGCTGACGGGCGTGGTGGCCGCGGTGCTGATGATCTCGCCCTTCGTGCTGCCGCTGAGCACCTTCGCGGGCTACATGAAGGGGCCGATGCTGTGGGAAAAATCCGAAAAGGCCATGGCCGAGGGCAAGCGGCGGGCCAAGGCCAAGTCCCGCGTCGTGCGCAAAAAACCGACGCCGAGAGCCCAGAAACCTGAAATTTGATATTTTTTCGAAAAACCGATTGCAAATATTGCACAATTATGATATAATTGCGGCAATATCATAGGTAGAGCTATGCGTATCATTTCCGGAGAGGCCCGCGGGCGAACGCTTTTCGCGCCGAAGGGGCTTGAGACGCGCCCCACGTCCGACAAGATTCGGGGGTCATTGTTCAATATCATCGGCGCGCGCGTGATGGACGCGCGGGTGCTGGACCTGTTCGGCGGCACCGGCGCGCTGGCGCTGGAGGCGCTCAGCCGCGGGGCGGAATCGGCCGTGATCTCGGACAGCTCCCGCGAGGCGCAGCGGATGATCGACCGGAACGCGCGCAGCGTGCTGAAGGAGGATTTCGAGCTTCGGGCCAGCGTGATGTGCGCGGATTACCGCGCCGCCATCGGCGCGCTGGCGGGCCGGCTGTTCGACCTGGTGTTCCTGGACCCGCCCTATCGCATGGTGGAGGCCTACGGCGACGCGCTGTCCAGGCTCTACGCCGCCGATATGCTGGCGCCGGGCTGCCTGGTGGTTCTGGAGCGCCTGAAGCGCTCGGTCGTGCCGCTGCCGGGCCCCTTCAGCGTGGTGGACACGCGGCTGTACGGCGATACGGCGGTGGATTTTGTCGAGATCGGACCGATGGAAGCATAGAAGCTACACACGCAGTGGATGAAACCGGTATACCCGGGTAGACTAAGCTGCATCATGGCGGTCGCCGGGTGCGGAAAGGAAGGGCTAAACGATGGATCGCGATCAGGAAAAATTCTACGAGGATGAGGAGCAGGATACCCGCGAGACCTCGCAGGCGCAGCAGGGCGAAGAAGTCAACGACATGCGTTACTTCCTCGAGCTGTTAAAGCACATACGCGCGGCGATCAACGCGGGCACCAGCGTGCCGCTGACCGGCAAGAAGATCATCGATGCGGAAAAATGCCTGATGATTATCGACGATATGGAAAAGAATCTGCCCGACGCCGTGCAGTACGGTCTGCAGATGTATTCCGAGCAGGAGCGCATCATGAACGAGGCCGAGAGCAAGGCCATGAGCCGCATCAGCTCCGCCGAGATGCGCGTCAACGCCGCGCTGGAGCGGGCCAGGGAGGACGCGGAGCAGCGCGTGCTGGACGCCGAGAACGAGGCCCACGCCATCCTCCAGGACGCCCAGGAGCGCGCCGATCACATGATCGACGAGAGCGAGATCCTGCGCCAGGCCCGGGAGGAGGCCCGCATCATCAAGAACGACGCCCGCGTGGAGGCCAGCGAGATGCGCCTGAAGGCCCAGCACGACGCCTACCAGCTGCTCGCTTCGGTGGAGGACCAGATGACCGAGGCCTGCAAAAACATCCGCCGCCGCCGCGCGGAGCTGGGCGAAGAGGGCGAGTAACACCGCAGCCGGTCGCAAAAAACGGGAGACCTCAGATTGAGGTCTCCCGTTTTTGCGACCGGCTGCGATCATAATCAACGCAGAAACCGTCCATACTCATGATATCTTGTGTCATGTTTGGAGGATGGTTATGAGCATGGACCGGGAACTGGACGCGATGCCCGCGGCGGACTGCGAGGCATCCGGGGACGCGGCGCTGATGCGCCGGCTGGCGGGGCACAACGCCCCGGGCCGCCGGGTCCGTCTCGGCCTGGACCGGCGCACGCTGAAGCGGCTGGAGGCGCGTCTGGACCGGGCGCACCGGCTGCGCCGCTGCAGCGCGTCGGCGGACGAGGCGCTGGTTCGCCTGGACGGGCAGGCGCCGGCGCTGCTGTCCTGCGCCCGGCAGGCCGCGGCGGAGGGCGGCGCCCGGGTGCCGGGCTGGCGGGGCAGGCCCAGGATCGAAGCGGCGATGGGGGCGCTGTGCGCCGGCGGCGCCGCCGCGCTGACCCGCGGGCGGCTGCTGGCGGCCCTTCGGGAGCTGGACGCCGCCCAGCCGCTCACCGAGGCGGAGCTGTGGTCGGCGCCCGAGGCGCTGCGCGTGGCCCTGGCCCGGGCACTGGCGGACGTGGCGTCGGACGTCGTTGCCCGGGGCGGCGTCCAGGCGGCGGCAGTGCGCTGGGCCCGCGCGCCGAAGGGCCGCCTGTCGGGCCGGGATGGCCGGTTCATCGCCGGCGCGCTCCGATGCGCCGAGGCGGAGGGGCTTTCGCAGGCGCGGCGGCGGTTGGACGCGGCGCTGGCGCGCCGGGGCCTGACGGCGGAGGCCGCGGTCCAGGCCGACCAGGCCGAGGGGGCCCTGCTGCTGGTGCGCCTTGAGAACCTGGCGGTGTCCCTGCGCATGCTGAACGCGCTGGACTGGCGCGAGGACTTTGCCGAACTGTCCCGGGTGGAGGCGGAGCTGGCGGGCGAGGCCGCGGGCGTCTACGGCCGCATGGACGAGGCGTCGCGCTCGGCGGTGCGCGCCCAGGTGGCCGCCATCGCCCGCAGGGCCCGCATGCCGGAGCCGGCCGTGGCCCGCGCCGCGGCGGACGCCGCCCGGGAGTGCCAGGGGCGGCAGGGCTGCGTCTGCTGGTGGCTGTACGACGACCAGGGGCGGGAGGCGCTGCTGGAGCGCATCGGCTGCGGCGGCGCGCGGCTGCGCCGGATGACGCCCGACCCCGCGGGCCACGGGACGGTGGCCGTCACGCTGGCCCTGGCCGCGGCGGTCTGCGCGCTGCTGATCTGCATCGCGCCGTCGCCCTGGCTGTGGCCGGCCTGCGCGGTGCTGGGCTTTGACTGTGCCGGCGCGCTGGTGGGCCGGTTCTATTCCCGCTTTTTCCCGCCCGCCCGGCTGCTGAAGCTGAAGATGGAAGCGGTGCCGGAGGACTGCCGCACGCTGGTGACCGTGCCGGTGCTGCTGTCGAGCCCGGCGCGCGTCGACGCGGTCTGCGACCAGCTGGAGGCGCTGGGCTGCCTGGAGCCGGACGAGAACATCGAGTACCTGCTGCTGGGGGACCTGGCCGACGCGCCGGGCCCGGACATGCCCGGGGACGCGGAGATACTGGCGCGCGCCCGGCAGCACGTCGACGCCATGAACGCCCGGGCGGGGCGGCGCAAGTACGCCCTGCTGTGCCGCGGGCGCGTGCTCTTGAAGCCCGACGGCATCTGGATGGGAAGGGACCGGAAGCGGGGCGCGCTGACGGACCTGAACCGCCTGCTGCTGAACCTGGAGGGCGGCGGCGCGGCCTTCGCTGCCGAGGGCGGAGACGCGCCCCGGCTGGCGGGGCGCTTTGCCTATGTGGTGACGCTGGACGCGGACACCCGCGCGCTGCCGGAGGACATCCGCCGCCTGATCGGCGCGATGGCCCATCCGCTGAACCGGCCCGAGGGCGGCCGGGGCTATGCCGTGCTGCAGCCGCGCATGGAGCCGCTGCCCTCCGCCTGCGTGAACGCCTTCGTGCGCCTGTTTTCCGGCGCGGGGGGCGTGAACGCCTATCCCATCGCGGTGTCCAGCCTCTGGCAGGACCTGACGGGGCGGGGCGTGTTCGCCGGCAAGGGCATCTACGACGTGGCGGCCTTTCACGGCCGTCTGGACGGCGCGCTGCCCGAGGGGCGCGTGCTGAGCCACGACCTGATCGAGGGCGCGCTGGCCGGGGCAGGCTTCGTGGGGGACGTGGCCTTCTGCGACGGCGGGCCCACCTCGCTGGCCGCGGCGCTGGCGCGCCGGCACCGCTGGATGCGGGGCGACTGGCAGCTCTTGCCGCTGCTGGGCCTGCGCGGCCTCGGCGCGGCGGATCGGTTCAGGATGACCGACAACCTGCTGCGCGCGCTGCGCGCGCCGGCGCTGCTGGCGCTGCTGCTGGGCGCGCTGTGGACCGGCGGCGGCGGCGCGCTGGCGGCGGCGCTTATTGTGAACTACCTGGAGCCGCTGCTCCGGCCCGGCGACGGCGACGCGCTGAAGTGGCGCAGGGCCACCGCCGCTCTGGCGATACTGCCTGTCACGGCCTTCAGCGCGCTGGACGCCGTGTCGCGCACGCTGTGGCGGCTCGCGGTGTCCGGCCGCCGCCTGCTGCAGTGGGTGACCGCGGCGGACGCCGAGGGCCGAAGGG
>JAFYBB010000253.1 GCA_017540445.1 Clostridia bacterium
CTCCTGCGTTCTACTCCTGCGAAGGGTAGAATGAGCGCTAAAGCAAAAATGTCTAAGGCCGCCCTGAATCCCGACTTCCTTACCGTTGCTTTGTTTGGCAAGTAAATGATGTCGCCCTGGCATCAAACCACGATGGCCAGTATTGCGAACAGCGCGATGGCCGCCAGCGTGGACACCGACAGCGCCGAGGACACGTAGACCCGCTGGTCGGCGTCATCGGCGAACACGGGCAGCACGAAGGGCGGCGGCAGTATGAACATCATGTTCAGCGCGCCGGACAGGTCCGCCCCGGGCCACAGCCATCCCACCAGCGCGCCCAGGGCCAGCCGCAGCGCCAGCATGATGCCAAGCCGCAGCGCCACCACCTTCAGCGTGGCCGCCCAGGGCACGTCCCGCAGCACCAGGTCGTAGCCGATGCACAGCAATATCAGCGCGCCGGTGGGCGCGGCGATGAAGTCGGTGCAGGCGGTCACAACGCCGCTGACCCCGGAGGGCGTCAGCGCCCGGTAGAGCCCGGTGGCCCCCAGCAGCACGCCCGCGACGATGGCGATGATGATCGGCGACAGCGCCATTTGCTTCAACAGCGCCCCCGCGTCGGCCCTGTGGCCCTCGCCCACGCTGAGCATGGCCTTGTACAGCGTGAACACGAACAGCACCTGGCCCAGGTCGATCCGGGCGAACTCGGCGGTGCGCTGGGCGCCGTAGAGCATGGTGAACAGCGCGTAGCCCAGCATGCCCGCCTCAAAGCCGGTGGTCAAAAAGGGCACGAACCGGGAGGTCAGGCCGAACAGCCGCGCCCCGGCCCGGCCCAGCGCCCAGGCCGCCACGCACACGATAAACATCAGCAGCGGCACGAACACGTCCATCGGCGTGTACTCGGTGGTGGCGAAGGCGTTCAGCAGCACGGCGGGCAGCGCGATATCCACCGCCACCCGCTTCAGCGCGTCCACGCCCTGGCGCGTCAGCAGCCCGCGCCGCCGGCACAGCATGCCGACGCCCAGCGTCAGCAGCACGGGCAGCACCGTGCGCAGCGCCTCGATCCATTGATTCATCGGTTATGACTCACTCCCCGTCGCCCATGCCGTGGGTGTAGTCCATCAGCGCCTGCCAGGAGCGGCGACAGCCGTCGTCCCGGACCAGGTTGGCCATATACGCCACCCCGGCGTCGTCGAACATGCCGGCCACGGAGTCATAGTCGCTCATGGCCGTCTCCATCAGCGCTTCCACCTCGGGCAGGTCCTCGTCGAAGCGCCGCCGGGTGGTCTCGTCCAGCGTCGACCAGGCCTCCAGCAGGTTCGCGCGCAGGGCCGGCGCGTCCGCGTCCCACATGCAGTACTCATTGGCAAAGCCCATGAGCTCCGCGCACACCCCGGCCAGCTTCAGCGAGCTGCCCGCTGTGCCCGGCGCCCAGTCGGCCACCGGCGCAAAGTAGCGCTCGCGGAGCTCCTGGGCGGTGGGCGCCAGCTTCGGCATCGGCTGCAGCCTGAACTCGGCGGCCCGCTCCTCCCGGGAATCGGCCCACAGCAGCACGCCGCTATCGTAGGTGAAGCGGCCCACGGCGTCGTCCCACTGGATGTCCTCGGACACCACGTCGCCGCCCTCGGCGTACTCCACGTAGGTCAGCGCGCCGCCCGTGTAGACCAGCGCGTCGTCCGCGGCGTCGTATTGCGCGCGCATGTTCCAGACGCCCTCGCTGCTGGCGGAGCTGCCCCAGCGGATGACGGCGTCGAACCACGTCCCGTCCTCGCCCTCCGCCGGGGTGATCGTCAAAATCGCCCGCCCGTAGTACGGGTCCTGCCAGCGGCCGCAGAAGCGCTCCGCCGCCGTCTCCTCCGCCGCCGCGACGGCCCACGACGACACGATGAGCGCCAGCACGACGAACAGTGTCACAGTCTTCTTCATAACATGATTCCTCCTCGATGCGTTTTGATGAATGCCTCCATCTACCAAAACGTATCCCCCGCCCGTTTTGTTCCCGGCGGGCGCCGCATCGGCGCCCCTACTCCCTACTCCCTACTCCCTACTCCCTGTCCCCTGTCCCCTATTGCCTAATCCCTATTGCCTATTGCCTAATCCCTATTCCTATTCCCTAACCTAACACAAAAGCCCCGCGTACAGACGGGGCTCTTGCGTCAACAGGGGCTTACGCGATGGGCTGGGCCTTGACCTTGGCCAGGCGCACGAAGCGCGGCAGGCCGTTCTCCTTGGGCAGCTTGGTCTCGCCCTGGATCAGCGGCAGCGCGTAGTCGATGAAGGCCTGGGTCAGACCGTCGCCCTCGGCGGTGATCCACTCCACGGGCACCTTCTTCTCGGTGTTGGCGACGTCGGTCAGGTTGAACAGCTTGATGTTGCAGACGTACTTGCCGTCCTGATAGCTGCGCTCGAAGCCCACCATCTTGTCGGTGATGCCGGCGACGGCGTTCTCGACCGCGGCCTTGCCGGCGGAGAAGGACTCGTCGATGTCGGTCTGGCTGGCGCAGTGGGCCGCGCAGCGCTGCAGCAGGCTCAGCTCGATGCCGCGCACCTTCGCGCCGGTGGCGGCCTTCAGGTGGTTGGCCAGGAAGGAGGCCAGGCCGCCCAGCTGGGTGTGGCCGAAGGCGTCCTTGGCGGCGTTGGCGCTGCCGTACTCGCTGATGAACTTGCCGTCCTTGTCGTGGATGCCCTCGGACACGACCACCAGGCACTTCTTCTGCCTGGCGTAGATGCCCTTGACCTTCTCGGTGAATGCGTCCAGGTCGAAGTCGCGCTCGGGCAGGTAGATCAGGTCCGCGCCGTCGCCGGCGTGGTTCGCCAGCGCCGCGGCGGCGGTCAGCCAGCCCGCGTGACGGCCCATGCACTCGATGACGGTGATCATGCCGGTGTCGTACACGATGGAATCGCGGTACACCTCCATCACGGAGGTGGCGATGTACTTGGCCGCGGAGGCGAAGCCCGGGCAGTGGTCGGTGCCGTACAGGTCGTTGTCGATGGTCTTCGGGATGCCCATCACGCGGCACTCATAGCCGTTCTTCAGCATGAACTTGCTGATCTTGTTGCAGGTGTCCATGCTGTCGTTGCCGCCGTTGTAGAAGAAGTAGCGCACGTTGTACTTTTTGAAGATCTCAAGGATGCGCTTGTAGTCGGTGTCGTCGTCGTCCGGGTCGGCCAGCTTGTAGCGGCAGGAGCCCAGCGCGGAGGAGGGGGTGTACTTCATGTAGGCAAGCTCGGTGGGGTCTTCCTTGCCCATGTCGATCAGGTCGTCGTCCAGCACGCCCTTGATGCCGTGGCACGCGCCCAGGACCTGGGTGATGTCCTCGTTCTCCAGCGCGGTCTTGATCGCGCCGTAGGCGGAGGCGTTGATGACGGCGCTGGGGCCGCCGGACTGACCGATGATGCATGCGCCTTTCAGCTGGCTCATAGTCATTCATTCCTTTCAATATCGCTGTGTGGTGATCGCGCGGCTCGCGCGTACACGATAAATATAACACAATTCCCCGGTCGCGTCAAACCCGCTGGCGTTAAATCTGAAACGCCAGCGGCATCAACCCGCGGCGCGGTTTCCCTGCACATGTGCACATGCACATGGGGGGTCCTTTTGTTCTGTCACCGGGGCTCTGTCACCGGGACAGGTTCCTTGACTCATTCTGTGTGCCGGAAACCGGAAAGGCCGGGGAGTGAGGCATGAGGCGTGAGGGATGAAGAGCAGAAATGTTCGACAAACTTGTCACCGGGACGGTCCTGTTGACAACTTTTTCTGTCAACAGGACCGTCCCGGTGACAGGTTTTCAACACAAAAGGACCCCATGTGTTCTGACACACTCGAAAAGATGACAGTAAGAACCGTCCCAGGTGTCATCTGAGCCTGAGTCACGGGGACAGGTTCCTTGACTCATTCTGTGTGCCGGAAACCGGAAAGGCCGGGGAGTGAGGCATGAGGAGTTAGGGGTGAGGAGCAGGAATGTTCGACAAACTTGTCACCGGGACGGTCCTGTTGACAACTTTTCTTGTCAACAGGACCGTCCCCGTGACAAGTTTTCAACACAAAAGGACCGTGTGTTCGGGCGGCGGCATCAACCTGCGGCGCGGTTTCCCTTGCCTTTTCATATCTTGTATGTTACAATAGGTCAAGATAGAC
>JAFYBB010000254.1 GCA_017540445.1 Clostridia bacterium
AACGGAGCTGAACGTGAACATCCCCGAGGGCATCTTCGAGGACTTCGGAAGGCGCATGGGCCTGCCGCTGTGCGTGTTCAACAGCACCCGCTGCATGGCCTACGCGGAAAAGCGCTTCCTGGACGCCCGCAACCCCGACGCCCCCGAGACGGAAAACATGCTCTACGCGGACATCCACAAGGGCATCAACTGCGCCATCGTCGCCAAGGGGAACATCTACACCGGCCCGTACAACATCTCCGGGCTGCTGGGCCACTTCACCATCGACTATCAGGGCAGGCCCTGCCCCTGCGGCAACCGGGGGTGCCTGGAGCGCTACGTCAACCGGGACACGCTGCTGGAGGACGCGCAGAAGGCCTGCGCCGAGGCGGGCACGCCGCCGCCGGCGGACCTGAAGGAGGTGGCGAAGCGCTGCGCCAGCGAGCCGGCGCTGATGGCCGCCATGCAAAACTCCGCCCGTCTGTTGGCCTTCGGGCTGTACAACCTGATGTGCAGCTCGGGCATGAACCACATCGTGCTCAGCGGCATCGAGGCCCTGGGCGACGCCTTCCTCTCAGAGGTGCGCAAGGCCCTGATGGAGCGCACGATGCTCGTCTGCAAGCTGAACCTCGCCTGGGCCCAGGCCGGCCGCGACTCCCGCAACGTGGGCATTAGCCAGTTCTTTTTGGATAAGGTGTTCACGATCACGGGGTGAGGGCGGGAGTAGGGAATAGGCAATAGGCAGTAGGCAGTAGGGGCGCCGATGCGGCGCCCGCCCAATGGACATGGGCACAGTGGAAGTTAGGAGTTTGGAGTGAGGAGTTAGGAGCAGAAGGATGCCGGACTGAGAGGGTACAGGGTACAGGAATAACCGGGGACCGGATTGCCATGTCATCGCCGCTGAAAGCGGCGATTTCTCGCAATGACACGCAGGGGCAGCACCTTCCGCCCTGTCATTGCGAGGAGCCCAGCCGTCTGGCTGGGCGACGTGGCAATCCGGTCCCCTGTTTTCGATGCTCGGAATGAGTCAGTGGGACCTGTCCCCAATGGCATTAAGTTTAGCGGTTGGGGTGCCCTATCCCCCGCTTCGCGGGTACTTCCCCGTTGCGACGGGGAAGCTTTTGGGTGGCAGTCACATTCTGTGCCTCCCCACCGCAGTGGGTTCGAGCGCCAGGAGAACAGTCCGGCGGACTTGCCTTCCCCTTTGGGGAAGGTGGCGCGAAGCGCCGGAAGAGGTCCTCAGCGAGAACGGGCCCGTCCGTGCGCGATGGGCCCCTGGGGAGGGGGACCGCTTGCGGTGGAAGGGCCCCCCGGGCATTCCTTAACTGAATGCCATTGGGGACCTGTCCCGGTGACAAACTTCAATTGTGCTCAACTGAATGAGTCAATAGGAACCTGTCCCCGAGTGACTCACGGTCCCCTTGAATCAAACAAATCCCGCCAGGGATTTGCACCGGAATTCCTCATTCCTCATTCCTAATTCCTCATTTAACCCCCTACTCCCCCAGCATCGCCTCCGTGTCCCGCACGGAGGCTTCTTCGTCGCGCCTGGGGTCGGGGACGGACTTTTCCGGGAAGCGGCGGCGCACGATGTCGCGGACGCTGCGCAGCAGTTCGCCGTCCTCCAACGCCTCCCAGGGGCAGATGAAGGGGTCCAGGCGGGCCGGATACAGGCGGTGGCCGGGGTTGCCGCGGCGCACGTAGGCCGACACCTGCTCCGCCGTCGCCGGGGACCAGCCCAGCGCGAGCAGCGCGCGGCAGCGCCGCCGGTGCTCGTCCGAGACGGCCTGCTTCAGGTGCTCCCCGTCCTTCAGCCAGCGGGTGTACTCCGCGCCCAGCCGCGCCTCCTCCGACGCCACGCCGTACAGCCGCCAGCCGGGCAGGCTAATGCCCGCCAGGTGCATCCGGTAGACCAGGCCCAGGGCCGTCAGGCGCGCGGTGTCGCGGCTGAACTGCTGGCGGTAGTAGCCGCCCATGGCCGTGTGGCGGGCGTCAGGGGTGTTGGGCAGGCCGATGAACAGCATGTGGGCCTGCCGCGCCCGGCGCTCCAGCACGTCGCTTTCCAGCGCCTGGGGCGCATACATGTCCAGCGCGCCGAAGGGGAACAGCCCGTAGTGGCTGTGCCACTGGGCCTGCGCGCCTTGCGGGCCGCGCTGGGCCTGGCCCTGGGCGCCGGCGGGCAACGTGCCGCCCAGCCACGCGGCCACCGGGTGCGCCGTGTGCACCGCGATGAAGGGCGGGCGCTCCGCCTCCAGGCCGCGCTTCATCAGCTCGCCCCGCAGCAGCATGCCCAGCCGCAGGTTCAGCGCGTCGGAGCCCGCGGCCACCACGAAGTAGTTGCCGTCGGCCAGGCCCTCCGGCCCGTCCATCGCGTCCAGCAGCGCCTCCTCCGGCGGGCACGGGTGGAACCGGGGCGGCGCGCCGAAGCGGGCCCCCTCCCGGCCCCGAAGGCCGGGGCACAGCTGCATGAGCCTGCGGCCCATGGCCTCGGCCCCGTCGCCGTACACGTCCACGGTGAATGCCGCCGCCTCCGGCAGCATGAGCGCCAGCGCGCGGCGCAGCACCGCCATCGCCGCGTCGCCGCAGCCCACGATCTTCAGCCGCACCGGCGCGTCCGCCGCCGCCCCCAGCCGGGGCAAAAACAGCGGCGCGGCGGACAGCAGCCGGTCCGCGGCGTCCAGCGCCGGGTCGCACAGCCGCAGCTGAAAGTACAGCCCGCCCATGCCGGCAAAGGCCGCGTCCAGCAGCGGGGCCGCGTCGTCATTGGCGGCGAGCACGTACAGGCGCACCGCGTCCACCAGGTCCCAGCGGCGCTCGCCCAGGCCCTCCGCCAGCCGGCGCAGCTCGCCCAGCAGCGCCACGGCCTGGGTCAGGTTTTGCTGCCTATCCGGCGACAGCAGCGCGATGGTCAGCTCCGGAAAGCGGGCCGCGCCGCCCCAGAACATCAATTTCGCCATCTCCCGCAGGGCCGCCTCCGGCGCGCAGCGGCGCAGCACAGCGCCCTCGGGGAGCGCGTCCGCCGCCGCGTCGGCGCACACCGTCACCTCCCAGCGGCCCTGAAGGCCCTCCAGGAACAGCCGGTTGCAGCCCTCCGCGCCGTTGATCAGGCAGCAGCGCGCCTCGCCGGCGGCGGGCTTTTCGGGCGCCTCCCGCTCCGGGGCGATCACCCAGTCCAGCCGCGCCAGGCGCTCGGCGGCCTCGGCGCTGCCGCCGGCCTGGGCCGCGCGGTAGGCGTTCAGCGCCGCGTCCCGCTCGTTCAGGGCCTCGTGGATCTGGCCGGCCATGAACGCGCAGTGCGCGCCGTCCGCACCGGGCAGCGTCATGCCCCGCTGGAACCAGCGCCGCGCCGCCTCCAGGCTGCGGGCGCAGGCCAGCCGCGCGCTGCCGGTATACCAGGCCTCGCCCAGCTGGCGAATGGCCGGGCCGTAGCCCAGCCGGGCCGCGCGCTCCAGCGCCTCGCGGGCCTGCGCGCCGCTGCTGTGCTGCGCCAGCTGGTACCAGGACCTGGGGTATTCGTCCAGGCAGCCCAGCCGGTCGTAGGCCTGGGCCGCGCGCTCGTCCCGGGCGCAGCCCTCGCCGTTGAACAGCATCTGGCCCATGCGGCAGTACATCGCCGCCTCGTCCGCGCTCTGCGCCGGGCGGCCCAGCTGCGCGGCGATGCGCTCGAAGCCCTCGAGGGCCTTGTCGGCCCGGCCCTGCAGATCCAGCATCCGGCAGTAGCGCATGCGCCCGGCCACGCTGTCGTCGCCGCGCATGAAGTCGCAGTCCGCCTCCCGGCTCCAGACGGCCTCCATCACGTCCGCGGGGGCGTCCCCCGCCACCGCCAGGGTCAGTATCATCCGCGCCAGCGCGGCGGCCTCGTCCACGTCGAAGAACACGTCCAGCCGGGCCGGCCCGTCGGGGGCGGGCTGCACGATGTGATAGCGCTCCTCCGTGGCGGCGGGCAGCCGCACACTGCCCAGCGCCCGGCGCAGAGCGGCGGCGTCGAAGGCCGCCTCGCCCGGCCGGGGCCACAGCGCCTGATGGCACTTTCGGTGCGCCTGGTCCACCACGGCGCGCGGGTCGCCCTGCAGCAGCCCGATCAGCGCCCGCCGCACCGACTTGTTCCGGGCGTCGCTGGTGAAAAACCAGGTCAGGTTGGACTTGGACTTCCCGTCGAACATGGCCACCAGCGCGTCCGGGAAGAACAGCGCGAACAGCGCCTCCCGCAGGGGCCGCCGGGGCTCCGGTATCGCGGGGCTCTCCCCCTCGCCGGGCCTGAACAGCGCGGCGAAGAGGTCGTTCAGCGTTTCGATGTGTGCCTGAGCGGAAATAGCGCATCGCTCCCTTCGGTCGCATTCCCCGTCTGCGGCGGCCTACTCCACCTGCGCGCGCTTCGCGGCGGACCAGTCGGAGTAATACTTCTTGCCCTTCACCGTCTTGTAGCTGCGCACGCGCACGTAGTACTTCGCGCCGGGCTTCAGCGAACGGATGGTCCTGGCGGTCGCGCCCGGCTTGCCAATGGTGACCCGCTTGCCCCCGGACAGGCTCTTGCGCGTGCCGTACTGCAGCTGATAGCCGCTGACCCCGGCGACCCGGTTCCACGTGGCGGTCAGCTTCCCGGCCCCGGCCTTCAGCTTGAGCCCGGAGACCTTCGGCGGCAGGACCTTGAACGACGCCTTCAGCACGCCCTCGTAGCCGCCCTTGCCGGTGACCGTGACCCGCGCCTTGCCCACGTCCAGGTTGTCCTCGTACTGCACGGTGAAATCCTTGCCCCGGGTCAGCGCCTTGTCGCCCAGCTTCACCGCGACGGCGGGCTTCAGCGCCTTGCCGGTCCAGGTTTTGTCCGAAACGGTGACCGTCGCGCCCTTCAGGCTGACGGGCCGGGCCAGCACCCGCACCGTGACCTTGGCGGTCTTCTCGTTGTCGGTGGTGGCGGAGACGGTGGTCACGCCGGTGTGGCCGGGCGTCACCAGGCCGCTCTGGTCCACCGTGGCCACGTACTCGTTGGTGGAATTCCAGAACAGGCCCGACTCGGCGTAGACCGGCTTCAATATGGCCTCCAGCTGCAGCGTCTCGTCCACGTACATCCGCACGGTCTTGCCCGGGCTCAGCTTGATGCCCTCGGGCTTGGGGGCCGTCGCCTTCACGCCGGACACCAGCGGGCAGGTGACGCAGTTGGTGTGGGGGTAGACCTGGTAGGAATACACCTGGTCGTCGTCCACCGCCCGGTCCACGTAGCGGGTCTCCCCCGCCACGTCGGCGATGACGGCGTACAGCGAATCGTCCTCCGCGGTCCGGCGGCACACGTAGTAGCCGATGGCCCGCTCCACCGCGCTCCACTGGATCACGTTGCCCACGTCGGTCTTGACGGCGGTCACCTGGGGCCGGGCCAGCGGCGCGGCGGCGGCGGTGTTCAGGCTGAAGAAGCTCACCGTGTAGCGGGTGACCGTGTTGTTCGCGCCGTCGGTGATGCTGACGTTGAAGACGTCGCCGATCATCACGCCGTCCAGGCCCTCGGGCCGGAAGATCACGCAGCCCCGCTGGGCGTAGGCCTGGTTGTTCACCACGAAGAAGCCGTCCGAGGCGGCCTCGGAGAAGTGCCAGGCCCGGCCGTCCCACTGGCGCACCAGGTCCACCTGGACCTGGGAGGCGTCCAGCGTCATGCCGAAGGACACCGACCAGGGGTCCTCCGCCGAGAAGTACTGCACCGGCATCTGCTGGGCGGGCCACGCCACCCGCGTCTGGCCGCCCTCGGCGCTCTGGTCGTAGACGTACATGGCCGAGAACCGGCCGTTGGCGCCCATGATGGTCCTGCCCAGCGGGGGGTTCAGTATCCAGCGCCGGTGGCCCACCTTGGCGATGTTGTCCGCGTCGCAGTCGGCCATGTAGGCCAGTATCGCGCTGGTCGCCGTGTAGCCCATGGCGATGTTGGAGCGGCTCGCCCCGGCGTAGCCCAGGCTGTACAGCGCGTCGTACTGGCTGTCGGACAGCGCCGCGGCCCGGGACGGGTAGTGGGACAGGCCGCCGAACAGGCGCAGCACCAGCGATGTGGCGGCCATCATCTCCTCCCGCTCCGGCATCAGCGTCAGGTTGCCGTCCAGGCCGGCGATGTAGCGCACCTGGTTCAGCAGGTTCAGCGCCGATCGCTGGTTCACGTCCGACAGGTAGCCCACGGTGTAGGGATCGTCCGTCGCGGCCTTCGTGTAGATGTTCAGCTGGGCGGTGTAGGAGGGATGGGCGTCGGCGAAGGCCTGGATCTCCTCCTGGGTGCGGGCGTACACGCCCAGCCCCTGCACCAGGGGCTCCGCCGCCTCCGTCCCTTCCTCAGCTTCCGCGCCCTCCGCTTCCCCGGTGGCCACGGCATGGGCCGCGGCGTCCGGCGCGGCCAGGGGGACCGGCACGCCGTTTAGATCGCGGGTGCGGGCGTCCGCGGCCAGCGCCGCGGTGAGGGCCGCGGTCTCCTGCGCGTTCAGCGGCAGCGTCTCCCCGGCCAGCACGTAGCCGGCGGGGATCGCCTCGCCCCACGCCCGGGCCTGTTCGGTGTCGAAGCGGACCCGCAGCAGCGCGCCGCCGTCCTGCCAGGCCTCGACGTAGACCGTCGCGCCCCGGGGGAACGTGCCGTACAGCCGCTCCAGCGCCGCGTCGGCGTAGATTTGCGCGCCGTCCGCCACCGCGGCGTAGCCCGGCTCGGTCCACAGCTGGGCGAGGACCTCGCCCTGCGCGTCCGCCGCCTGTTCCGGGCCCTCGCCGTCCGCGGGCAGCTCGATCTCGCCCAGCTCGACGGCCGCCTGGGCCGCGTCGGGCGCGTATTCCACCCACAGGCCGGTGTCGCCCGCCTCCGTCGCCGGGGGCGCGAGGGGGTCCACGGCCACGTCCAGCGCGATGTCGCCGCTCTCCCCGTAAGGCCGGTCGACGATGCCGGCCTCGACATCGGCCGCCTCGGCCAGCGCCGCGGGCAGCGCAAACAGCAGCGCCGCCGTCAGCAGCGCCGCCAGGCGCGTGAAAATCTGCTTCTTCATGGGGCCTCCCGCCGGGCGCCTCCCCCGGCACGCTTCATCCGCGGGCGTCCGCCGCCGGACGCTCACCGCTCACAAATGATACGGGGGGCCCTCCCGGAGCTGTGGGAGGGCCCCCGTTTCGGCGCGGACGGGCCGCGTCAGTTTCCGGCCTCGGCGGCCGGGGCGCTCTGCTTCAGCGTCAGCTGATCCAGCTGCCTGGGTATGCCCTGCTCATCCGGCTCGCCCAGGAAGATGATGCCCCAAGACACGTCTTCGCCGGTCACGGTGCCGGTGACGGTGCCGGACTCGGTGAACTGGAAGGGCGAGAAGTACACGGAGTTGTTCTCGCTGAAGATGACGGCCTCCTTCGCGTCGCCGCCCAGCTTCAGCTCGAAGGTGACGGTGTCGCCGACGGTCGGGTGAAAGGTGTACTCCACCTTCGCGTCCTGCTCCTCGTCCTCGCCGTCCCCGGCGGCCTTGGCGTAGTACAGCTCACCCACGCCGAAGTCGTCCTGCAGCAGCGGGTGCCAGTTGGACTTCTCGCCCATGGGCGGGTTCTTGATGCCGTTGGCGGGGTCGCACAGCACGCCCTCGTCCATCATCACGTAGTAGTCCGTCTTGTCAAACGCCAGCGAAATGGGCAGGTGCACCTCCATGCACGATCCGCAGCCCCACATCAGATCCGCCAGCTCGGACTCCTCCAGCGGGCGCAGCTCCACCTGCGCGGGATCGGCACAGTCCATCTCCGCGATCACGCCGTTGCTGTCGCAGAGGGTGATTTTCCCCTCGCCCAGGGCGATGTCGTCGCGGGGCATGTACATCTCCAGCACATCGCAGAAGCGGAGCGCGGGCACAGTCCTTTCGGGGTGGCCCTCCTCGTATCTGGGCCAGGCGATGAGGTGGCCCAGGCTCTTGCTGAAATCCGCCTCCTTGCTGTGGGTGGTCGGCTTGGCAGGGCTCAGGCCCTCGCCCCACTCGGCGGCATAGGCCGAGGTCAGGCAGAGCAGGCATACCAGGATCAGTGCAATCAGTTTCTTCATTCGAATGTCTCTCCTTCCCTTATTTTGCGACATACCACGACGAATCTGCCGTTTCTGTGTAACACCCTGTAGCAGGTCGTCAACGTGATGAATTCATCGCCAAATTCCACGTCGATCCCCGTGTCGTACAGTTTGTTTTCCTCAATTTCATCCAGCCAGTGCCGGGTCTCCTGCTTGTACTGGATGTCCGCGTTGTAGCGGAACCCTTCCTCGTCCTCGTCATAATCGGCGGACAGGAAGGCCGCGAACACGACGTACCGCTTCCGGGCCATCAGCGTGTCGAATTCGACGAACCTGTGCTTCTCCCAGTACCGCTGGTCCCGGTACAGCGGCAGGTCGCCGAACATGGTGCCGTTCTGCATGTGATGGCCGCTGATCACCAGATTGTAGCTGGGCGTGTAGGGATCGCAGTTGTAGTCCAGCAGAATCTGGCCGTTCATGTTGGAATTGCCGTAGAAGTCGTGCTCCAGATAGTACTGGCTGTCCTCGGCCTGGAGCACCGGGTAGTCGATGATGGTATCCGGGATCGTCAGCCACCCCACCAGGTCGCGGTTCAGCTCGTAGATGTCCCGCAGCTCCGGCAGTATCGCCGATTCGTCGAACGGCACCTTCTCCTTCATCGGGAAGGGCAGCGGGCCGTCGTAGGCGCGCCGGTCGACCGTGGGCCCGGGCGTCGGCGCGGGCGTGGGCT
>JAFYBB010000024.1 GCA_017540445.1 Clostridia bacterium
AAGAGAGGGACCGGGAACATCATGTGGCATAAAAATGCCCGGGATTGTTCTCACGTATCCCGGACTAAAACCCAAAGTTAATGCCGTTGGGACGGTTCTGGTGTGTCTGTCCCCAGTGTCCACTTTCTTTATTGACATGTTAAGATAACTGAAGTAGAATACAGGAGAGGAATGGGACATCGGGGACGGTTCTGGTGTGTCTGTCCCCAGTGTCCACTTTTTTTATTGACATGTTAAGATGACTGATGTAGAATACAGGAGAGGAAAGCAAACAGGGGTGATGGTGGGACATTGGGGACGGTTCTGGTGTGTCTGTCCCCAGTGTCCACTTTCTTTATTGACATGTTAAGATAACTGATGTAGAATACAGGAGAGGAAAGCAAACAGGGGTGATGGGAATGGCGAGGCAGGCCAGGAGCGTGTCTGAATCGGGAGTCTACCACGTAATGATCCGGGGGATCAACTATCAGAGAATCTTTGAGGATGACGAGGATCAGGAGAAATACCTGCAACTGCTGCAAATCTACAGAAAGCGGTGCGGTTTTGCGCTGTATGGGTATTGCCTGATGGGGAATCACGTGCATCTGCTGATCAAGGAAGCCGCGCGCCCGTCGGTGATAACGGTACAGGGAGAAGACGTGGAGGCCGGGCCGGGAGAACCGCTTGAGATCGTTCTGAAGAGAATCGGCGTCGCCTATGTGCGGTACTTCAATCAAAAGTATAAGCGGGTGGGTCATCTCTATCAGGATCGGTTCAGAAGCGAGCCGGTCGAGGATGACGCGTATCTGCTGATGGCACTGCGATACATTCATCGCAACCCGGTCAAGGCGAGGATCTGCGCAAAACCGGAGGATTACCCGGACAGCAGCTACAGAGCGTATTTGGGCGGAAACGATGCTTTGACAGATACAGAATTCGTCCTGAGTATCATGCCGAGGGATCAGCTGAAGGCGTTTACGGAACAGGAGAACGACGATCGGTTCATTGATATCGAGGAACCCGGTTATCCCAAGACAGATGAAGAGGCGAAGGCAGCAATGCTGGCGCTCTCGGGCTGCGCATCTGCCTCGGAGTTTCAAAGGCTGGCAAAGAGCGAACGGGAGGCGATCTTCCGAAGGCTTTATCAGGAGGGCGTCAACGTCGCGCAAATCGGCAGGATCACGGGATACAACCGGAAGGTGGTCTATCGGGCACTGGGCGTATAGATGGGACACTGGGGACAGACACAGTAGAACCGTCCCCGATGTCCCGTCAAACAAGGTTGTCAACCGTCCTGAAATGCGTTATAATATAAGGGGTGAGCAGCGATGGCGGAGATACAGAGAGAATACCGGGATCGGTTGTTCTGCTATATATTTGGCAGTGAGGCGCATAAAGAATGGACGCTGAGTCTGTACAATGCGGTGAACCGGACGAATTACACAGACCCGGAGCAGATCACCATCGCGACGATTGAACAGGTATTGTACATGGGCATGCACAACGATGTGGCGTTTCTGATTTCGGATGAGATCAACATGTACGAGCAGCAATCGACACCCAACCCGAATATGCCGCTGCGTCTGATGCAGTACACAGCGAATATGTATGAGCAGCTGATTGCGCTGCATGAATACACCTGGCTGGTAGACAGGATACGGACGTATGGCGGCAAAATGCCGCTTGAGAGCGCAGTGGACCGTGCACTGGACGAGATGCCGGAGAGCTTTGAGATCAAGCCATGGCTTGACGCGAATCGCGTGGGGGTGAAGAAGATGCTGTTGACGGAATACAACGAGGCCAAAACCATGGAACTGTTCCGGGCAGAGGGCCGGGCAGAGGGCCGGGCAGAAGGCCGTGCGGAAGGCCGGGCGGAAGGCCGGGCACAGGGCGCGGCGCTGTTGGGCAGATTGATATCAGCGCTGCTCTTGCAGGGCAAGACGGAGGACGCAGTCCGGGCGGCGAGCGACGAAGCATATCGGGAACAGCTGTACAAGGAGTATCAGCTGTCCTGAGAAGAGGCGGAAAGTGTGCTTGCACTGTGCCGACATATATGGTAGAATACATTAAGGAAGTATTACTATACATGACTGTGAGGACGGATTAAAGGATGGTGCGGAAAATGAAGAAATGGGCTCTTATCCTGGCGGTGCTGGCGCTTGTGGCGCTGGCGGTTCCAGCGCTGGCGGAGGTGGACGCCGACGGCTTTGACCTGATCAGCGGCGGCACGGAGCTGGTGGGCTACTACGGCTATGGCGGCGACATCGAGGTTCCCGAAGACGTCATGATCATCGACGCGAACGTGTTCACGGGCAAGACCGGCATCACCAGCGTGATCCTGCCGGAGAACCTGGAGAGCATCGGCGCGTCCGCGTTCTCCGGCTGCTCCAACCTGACGGAGATCAACCTGCCCGACGGCTTGACCTACATCGGCGCGAACGCCTTCTCGGGCTGCGGCAGGCTGACACGGGTCGAACTGCCGGACACCCTGGAGACCATCGAGAGCGGAGCCTTCTCCGGCTGCAGCAGCGTGGAGCGCTTTGAGATTCCCGACGGCATCGACTTCATCAGCGACAACCTGTTCAGCGGGTGCAGCGCGATGTCCGAGGTCGTGCTTCCGCAAACCTGCACCGCGATCAGCAGCAACGTGTTCTCAAACTGCACCAATCTGAACGCCATCGATATTCCCGACAGCGTCACGATGATCGGGGAGGGGGCCTTCCAGAGCTCCGGCCTGACCGGCATGGTGTTGCCGCCGGATCTGAAGACCGTGTCGCGGGGACTGTTCAGCAGTTGCAACAGCCTGATCGAGGTCAAGCTGCCCAACGGTCTGCAGATCATCGACGAAAGCGCGTTTTCGGGCTGCGGCAAGCTGAAGAGCATCGACATCCCCGAAACGATCAGGGCCATCAATCGGGGCGCCTTCTCCGGCTGTGTGATCCTCGAGCGCTTCACCATCCCCGAGGGCGTGGTCGCAATCTACGACAGCGTGTTCAGCGGCTGCACCGCGCTGCATGAGGTCAGCATTCCCTCCTCCTGCACCAGCGTGGGCAACAGCGCCTTCTCCGGCTGTGGAAAGCTGACGGAAATCGCGCTGCCCGAGAGCGTCGTCAGCATCGGCAACAACGCCTTCCAGGGCACCGGCATAACCGCCATGGATCTGCCCAAGCACATCGGCACGATCGGCAGCGGCACCTTCAGCGGCTGCGCCGCGCTGAAGCAGATCGCGATTCCCGATACCGTGGTCTCCATCGAACAGGGCGCGTTTTCCGGCTGCAGCAGCCTTGAAACGCTCGACCTGCCGGACAGCGTTTCCAACCTGGCGTCCAGCGCCCTGTCGGGCTGCTCGCAGCTGACCGAGGTCAAGCTGCCCGCGGGCATCACGGAAATCCAGGACAGCCTGCTCAACGGCTGTTCCGCGCTGGCCAAGATCACCCTGCCCGAGGGCATCGAGTCCATCGGCAACAGCGCGTTCAGCGGCTGCAGATCGCTGCTCGAAATCGAACTGCCCCAGGGCGTTCGTACCATCGGCGACAACGCTTTCAGCGGCTGCGACGGCATGAAGCGCGTCCGCATCCCCGACAGCGTAAACACCATACTGGACAACGCCTTCGCGAACTGCAACGCCGAGCTCTACGCCAGCTGCAACAGCTATGCGCACCAGTGGATCCGCCTGCACGACATGCACGCCACCATCACCGGGCACACGCTGGATGAGACCAGGGAGACCAAGGTCAGCAAGAAGGGCAAGATCATCGGCTACTGCGCCATCTGCGGCGAGAAGTTCAAGTCCGATCCCCCGGAGACCGCGCCCGAAGAACCCGCCGCCGAGGAACCCGCCGCCGAAGCGCCCGCCGCCGAAGCCGGCGAGGCCGCCGAGGCTGAGACGAAGGGCGACTGACGTAAGCCGGATGAAACACGGGGCGGCCTGCGCGATTTGTACATCGCGCAGGCCGCTTCTATATGCGGGCCAAAATCAAGGGGACGGTTCTCTGTGTCATTGACACAGAGAACCGTCCCTGTGATTTTGGCTGGGATATACCATTGATTGAGGCGGCATTGCGATGAACAATGCCGCCTCAACAATTACGAATCACTAATTCCCGTCGCCTATTTCCCGGCTGGCGGCAGCGTCACGCGCCTGGCGTGGGGGCCGATCCAGAAGTCGCGCTCTGGGTACTTGATCTCAAGGTACGCGGCGAAGCGGTACGGGTCTTCGGTGTTGCCCTCGATCATCTCGTAGTGGGCGGGCACGGCCAGCCGCGGGCGAACCTCGCCCACCAGGTCCACGGCCTCCTGGAAGGTCATGTTGCCCAGGCAGCCGCGGTGCAGCCGGAGGGCGTCCCGGCCGTTGATGGGCAGTATCATCAGGTCGATGGGGCCGGCGGCCTTCAGCTTGGAGACCAGGCCCTCGTACACGCAGGTATCGCCCAGGTGGCAGATGGTCACGCCGCCCGCGCGGACGATGAAGGCCACGTTCTCGTTCCGGTCGTTCAGCTTCTCGTGGGCGGTGGCCACGGCGCTGACCGTCACGCTGCCCGCCTCCAGCGTCTGGCCGTCGCGCAGCGGCAGCATCCGCGCCTTCGGGATGCCCAGCCGCCCGGCCACGGCGTCCGTAAGCCCGGCGGGCAGCGCGAAGCGCGCCTGGGGCGCGCTCTGCGCCACCGCCTGCCAGACGGGGTCGTCGATGTGGTCGATGTGGTCGTGGCTGCCGAATACGATGTCGACGTCCGTGATCAGCTCCGCCCGCAGTGGCGGGGGAAACAGGCGCTCGTTCAGCGGGGAGAGAAACAGGTCAAAGTACAGCGTGGCCGACGCGGTCTTCACGGCAAAGCCGATCTGGCCCAGCCACCAGAACGCGCACGACCCCGGCGCGGGCTTGCACTGCGCGATGTCCCGCGCCAGCGCCTCGTTCATCAGCATGTGGGTCTCCTTTCGCTCATGCGTCGTACCAGTTATGCATGTAGTCGTACACGTCCTGCTCGGTGCCGGTGAACGGGCCGGGCGTCTCCATCTTCAGCGACACCAGCGCCGCGGCGTAGCGCAGCGATTCGGCGATGCCCTTGCGCAGGCGCATGGCCAGGTAGCCGGCGAACGTGGTGTCGCCGCGGCCGGTGCGCCCGGTCAGGTTTCGGGGCTTCAGCGGCGCGCGATACATCGTCTCGCCGTCATACAGTATGACCTCGGTGTTGTGGGTGATCATGACCTCCTTGGCGCCCCAGGCGTGCAGCTGTTTGGCGGCGGCCTCCCGGTCCGTCAGCCCCGTCAGGATCTCGGCTTCGGCGGCGTCGGTCTTCAGGTAGCGGATCATGGGCAGGTACTTCTGCTTGGCCGGCCAGTCGTGGAAGGCCATCTGCTCGCCGTCGTCCCGGCGCAGCAGGCACTGCACGTCCACGGCGGCGTCGCCCAGCTGCGAGAGCCGCTCAATCATCTCGTCGCTGACGTCGCCGGCCATCAGGCCCGCTACGTGGTAGATCCTGGCTTTGACATCCTCGGGGATGTCCTCGGGCGCGTAGGGCTCCACATGGCTCAGCGCGCGGCAGGTGCGGCGCTCGCGGTCGGCGGTGTGGTAGACGTTGGAGATGGAGGTGCAGGTGGCGCTCTCCACCGGGATCACCTCGATGTTCGGGCGGCTGGCAAACGCGGCCACCGGGTCGGCGATGGCGCGGTTGCCCTTGGCCAGCACGGCCACCTTCGCGCCGGTGGCGTCCGCCGCGAAGCCGGAGGCCAGCACGGCGCCGCCGATCACGCGCTCCTCGCGGCCGCCGAAGTCGGTGTTCACGTCCAGCGACAGCTGGCCGACGATCAGTATGTCTACATTCCTCAACGGTATCCCCCCTTGAATCATATTATCCAATTCGATTATAAGCGCACGGGCGCGCTTTGTCAATAACCGCCGGCGGGTCAGCGGCCGGTTTCACCAAATGTAAGCAGTTACATTCGATTTGACGCCCTGGAAAACACAATATAAACACAAAATAGATGTTTTACACAAAATAATTCTGGAATCCCCTTGCATTCGAGGGGAATATGTGCTATGATTAAAGCGGATGAAACAATACGAGGGCCTGAAAGGGCTTTTATCTACGAAACAGATGTAAGCGCTTGCATTGGAGAGGCGGGGGAACCGTGAAGGCGACGATCTACGATGTCTCCCGGCTGTCGGGCGTTTCCACCGCCACGGTGTCCAGGACGTTTTCCGCGCCGGAGCAGGTGCGCGAGGACACCCGCCGCCGGGTGTACGAGGCCGCCAGCGCGCTGAAGTACACGCCCAACGCCATCGCGCGGGACATGGCGCTGCAGCGCACCAACCGCATCGCCTACCTGATCTGCAAGCGCCAGGCCACGATACTGGATGAGTTTTACGCCGGCATCTGCGAGGGCATCATGCGGCGGGCCAACGCGCTGAATCTGCAATTGATCGTCTCCACCGCGGACGACTGGCGGCAGATGGCCGCCAACGCCCAGAGCAAGCAGGTGGAGGGCGTGATCCTCGGGGGCGACGTGGCGCCGGCGATGGTCTCGGAATTCCAGGCGCGCAACACGTTCATCGTGCTGGTGAACAACCGGATGGAGGGATTTGACCTGCCCTGCGTGGTCTCCGACGAGCGTCAGGGCATCCGCCAGGCGGCCCAGTGCCTGGCCGAAGCGGGGCACCGGCGCATCGCGCTGATGATGGGCGGGTATTCGCCCTTCATCGTGGGCGAGCGCTACGCGGGCTTCATCGAGGCCATGGCGGCGCTGGGGCTGCCGGTGACGGACGCGGACGTGACCATGTGCGACCGCACCGCGGCCAGCGCGGCCGAGAGCGCCATGAAGCTGCTCTCAGGGCCGGACAGGCCCACGGCGGTGCTGGCGGTCAGCGACGTGGTGGCCGCGGGCGTGATGAAGGCGGCGCGCCGGCTGGGGCTCTCGGTGCCCGGCGAGCTGGCGGTGACCGGCTATGACGATTCCGCGATCTGCACGCTGCTGGAGCCGGAATTGACCAGCGTGCACATCGACGTGCGGCGCATGGGCGAGACGGCGGTGAACCTGCTCTGCCAAGGCCTGGAGGGCGGCGACACCCCGCGGCTGACGGTCATCCCCACGCAGCTGACCCGCCGCGGCTCTGTATAAAGTTTTTATTTCAGTGAGGAATTGGGAGTCACACTCCAAACTCCACACTCCACACTCCACTCTCATTGGGAGGTCTGATACGATGTACGCCAAGAGACGCATCATGACGGCGGTCAAGGGGCTGGTTTGCGCGCTGCTGCTGGTGGTCGCGCTGTTCCCGATCTACTGGATACTGGCGATGGCCATACGGCCCACCAGCGAGATGACGGGCCACATCTCCATCATACCCCGCTCGCTGACGCTGGAGCACTTCACCCAGCTGTTTGTGGAGCGCGGCTTTGGCAGCAGCGTGGTCAACAGCCTGCAGACCACGCTGATCTCCACCGTGATCTCGCTGGCCATCGGCCTGTGCACGGCCTACATCATCGCCCGCAGCCGCTTCCGCATGAAGATCAAGAAGCCGCTGACCTACTGGATACTGCTGGTGCGCGTGCTGCCGCCGGTGGCCTTCACGATACCGCTGTACACGATGTTCTCGAAGATGGGCGTGCTGTACTCGAAGGTGCCGGTGGTGCTGGCCTGCATCCTCATCAACATACCGCTGATCATCTGGTTCATGATCAGCTTCTACCAGGACCTGCCGGTGGACATCGACCAGTCCGCCCAGATCGACGGCGCGACCGAGTGGCAGCTGTTTACCCGCATCATACTGCCGCTGGTGCTGCCGGGCATCGCGGCCATCGCCATGCTGTCGTTCATGTACGCCTGGAACGAGTACACCTACTCCATCATATTCGTGCAGACGCCCCGCAACTATACCGTGCCGCTGACGCTGGCGGTGCTGAACACCGAGGACAACCTCACCAACTTCGGCCTGGTGGCCTCCGGCGGCGTGATCTCGGTGATCCCCATCACACTGTTTGTGATCTTTGCACAGAACTACCTGATATCGGGTCTGTCAAGTGGCGCTGTCAAAGAATAACACAATAGCGAACGACAATCGACAAGGAGGAACATGAACATGAAGAAACTGCTTGCCCTGACGCTTGTCCTGATGCTGGCGCTGACCATGGTCGGAGCGCTGGCCGACGCCCCCACGAAGATGACGCTGATCCTGCGCGGCGGCACCTACGGCGACGTGATCAAGGCCTGCCTGCCCGCCTTCGAGGCCGAGCACAACGTGACTTGCGAGGTCCTGGACCTCAGCTTCGACGAGCTGCATTCCAAGATCGCTCTGAATGCCCCCAATCCCCAGGGCGAGTATGACCTGTGCATGGTCGACGGCTCCTGGATGGCCGAGTTCACTGCCAACCACGTGCTGGCCAACCTGTCCGAGATGGGCTACAGCTTCGACGAGGACATCATCCCCGCCACCACCGCCATCTGCAAGGTCGGCGACGACATCTACCTGGCGCCCTACTTCGGCAACGTGACCGTCATGCTGTACAACAAGGCGCTGATCGAGGCCGCCGGCTACAAGCCCGAGGACATCGACACCTTCGCCGATCTGAAGGACATCGCCGAGAAGACCAACGCGGCGGGCAAGATGGGCTTCCTGATCCGCGGCGGCTCCGGCGACAACATCGTGTCCGACTTCATCCCGCACCTGCTGGTGCACGGCGGCTGGGTCGTGGACGAGAACAACCAGCCCACCGTGAACACCCCCGAGTTCAAGGCCGCCTTTGAGAACTACATCGAGCTGTACAAGCTGGGCGGCACCATGGACAAGGACGACATCGTGGCGGCCATCGACAACGGCGACGCGGCCCTGGGCCAGGGCTGGCCGGGCTGGTACGTGCCCTCCGCCGATTCCAACGCCAGCTACGTGGTCATCCCCACCAAGCTGGACGACGCTGACGAGCCCAAGAACACCTCCATGTACGGCGTGTGGACCATCGGCGTGTGCGACAACAGCCAGAACAAGGAGCTGGCCCTCGAGCTGCTGAAGTACCTGATGGATCCCGAGGTGCTGCTGTCCACCGTCGAGCTGGGCGGCGTGCCCTGCCGCTACAGCTGCCTGCAGAACGCGGACGTGCTGGCCGCCAAGCCCCACCTGGCGATCGTCTGCTCCGCTCTGGAGACCGGCGTGTATCGCCCCGTCATCGAGCAGTGGTCCGAGTTCACCAACACGCTGGGCATGGAGATGGACGCCGTCATTCAGGGCGTGAAGTCCATGGACCAGGGCCTGGCCGACGCGCAGGCCGCGCTGGAAATGCTGATGATGTAATGACATGACCTGCCGGAGGGGGAGCCCGCTCTCCCTCCGGTTCTCCCCAAGACCCGATACCAGACAGCAAAGGAGGCTGTGCGCGCCCGGCGCACGGAAATGCCATGAAGAACAATGCTATCCCACGGCGCGGGGCCCGCGCCTCGGACGCCTCGGAGCGCGCGTTTCCGCGGTTGATGATCGCGCCGACCCTTCTGGTCATGGCGGCGCTCACGGCCTATCCGCTGATCTATACCTTCATCTACAGCTTTACCGATTACCAGTACCTGAAGGGCACCGAGGCGGCGCAGAACATCGGCCTGAAGAACTACACGACGCTGCTGACGAACGGGTATTTCCGCCAGGCGATGGTGAACACCGTAAAGTTCACGCTGCTGGCGGTGCTGCTGGAGATGTCCATAGGGCTTCTGATCGCCGTGTTCATCAAGAGCCTGAAGCGCGGCCAGAAGGTGATGCGCACGCTGCTGCTGCTGCCCTACCTGCTGCCCACCGTCACCGTGGCGCTGAGCTGGCGCATGATGCTGTCCTCCAACTACGGCATCGTCAACCAGATCCTGGAGAGCATGCACCTGCCGGTGTACAACTGGTTCATGGACATCAAGACGGCCTTCGGCACCGTGCTGCTGATCGACGTGTGGCAGAACGTGCCCTTCGTGTTCCTGCTGCTGTACGCCAGCCTGCAGGGCGTGTCGATGAACCAGTACGAGGCGGCGAAGATCGACGGCGCGAACGTGGTGCAGCAATTCTGGCACATCACCATTCCCAACATCAAGAACGGCATCGCCCTGTGCGCGCTGCTGCGCACCATCGATACCTTCCGGCTGTTCGAGAAGGTGAACATACTGACCGGCGGCGGCCCCGCAGGCACCACCACGACGATCACCCAGTTCCTGTACAACTACGGCATCAAGAACCTGAAGTTCGGCTTCGGCAGCGCCGGCGCCATCGTGATGACCGTGCTGGTGCTGATCCTGTCCAGCTTCTACATCAGGCGGGCGATACACTGATGAAAACGCTGTATCTGACGTTCGTGAACGTGGGCTACGGCGAGTCCATACTCGTCCGGCAGCCGGACAGCGGCTTTGCGATGCTGATCGACGCCGGCGGCGCCGAGGCGGGGGAGTACGCCGACAACGCCTCCGGCCGCATCCGCACCGACGACTACCTGCGTTCCATCGGCCTCGACCACATCGACCTGATGGTGTCCACGCACATCCACGAGGATCACCTGTGCGGCATGGTCCCGGTGGCCGAACGGCTGTGCCCGAAGGCGCTGTGGCAGACGCTGCCGCCCGGGTTCACCGAAGCGCTGCGCGACATCGACCCGGCCATCGCGCCGAACGCCTCGGCCAGCAAGTTCATACGGGCGCTCAACGACGCCCGAAGGCTGTTCGCGGGCGTGGAAGCCTCCGGCGGCCAGGTGGAACAGGTGTGCGCCGGCCATGCACAGCAGCTGTGCCCGGGCCTGACGGCGCGGGTGCTGGCCCCCGACGCGGACAAATGCGCGCGGCTGGCGGCCGCGATGCGCGCGGCCTATGCCGAGGCGGGCGACGCGGCGCTTCTGAAGGCGCTGGGGGCGCTGGACGCGGCCATGAACAACTGTTCGCTGATACTGATGCTGGAATTCGGCGGCGTGCGGATGCTGCTGCCCGGCGACACCAACCGCTTGGGGTACGGGGACATTCCCGCCGAAACGCTGCGGGCCGACCTGTTCAAGGTGGGCCACCACGGCCAGAAGGACGGCGCGGACCAGGCGCTGATCGACGCGGTGCAGCCGAGGATGACCGTGTGCTGCGCCAGCAGCGACCGCCGCTACAACAGCGCGGACCCGGCGCTGCTGGACGCCCTGCGCGCGCGCGGCTCGAAGCTGCTGTTTTCCGACTGCCCGCCCGCGGGGGAGGACACGGCCCCGCCCCACAACGCGCTGACCATCGCGATCGACGCATCCGGCGGCATGACCGCCGACTACGAGAAGCTGTAGAAGAACACACAAACCGCCCGCCGGCGCGCCGGCGGGCGGTTTGTGTGTGGATTACAGCATCGCGGCGTCGATGTCGCCGGACACGGTGCTGATCGCGATGCGGGGCTGGGCGTCGCGGTCGGTGGGCTCGGGGTTGTCTCGGGGCAGGTCGATGTCGCCGCTGCGGGTGTTCGCCACGATGTCGTAGCCGCAGGGCAGCGGCTCCAGCCGCAGCGTCACGTCGCCGCTGACGCTGTGCAGCTGGGCCTCGCGGGCGATGCAGCGGGTCAGGTCGATGTCGCCGCTGACGGTCTGCACGGCCAGCCGCGGGTCCGATTCCAGCTCGTCCAGGCGCACGTCGCCGCTGACGGTGTGCACAGAGGTGTCGCCCGCCGCGCCGCGATCCAGCTCCACGTCGCCGGAGGCGCAGGAAACGCTCAGTTCGCCGCAGCGCAGGGCCCGCAGCTCCACGTCGCCGCTGGCGGTCTCCAGGCACAGCTGCCCGTCGACGCTCAGTGACGTGGCTTCGATGTCGCCATTGGCGGCTTTGAGAGAGAGCGCCTCGGCGGAAAGGCCGTTCAACTCCAGATCGCCGCTTTGGGTGCTGATCTCGAGCCTGCCGGCGCAGCGGACCTGCCGGATGCGCATATCGCCGCTGGCGCTGTGCAGCCGCGCCGCGCCGCCCAGGGTCACGTCCCGCAGGGTCAGGTCGCCGCCGGCGCTGTGAAAGTCCAGGTCGCCGGGCAGCCCCTCCGAAAGCGCCACCGTGAGCCGCAGGTCGTCCGAGGTCAAAAGGCGCTTCAGGCTGTTGAAACTGAGCTTCAGCCGGGCCGCCGCGTCCTGCTCCGAGATTTCCAGGGCATCGCCGTCGGCGCGCCACTCGAAGCGGCTGGGGTCGGAAAAGCGCAGCTGGGCCGCCGCGCCGCCGGGCAAGGACTCGCGCACGATGCTCACGTCGGCGTTGGCCACCCGTATGCGCAGCTGCCGAAGGGCGGTCACCGCCTCGGCCGCGGCCTTCGGGGCGGACGAGCCTGCGTCGGCGGAGAATTCCCGGGCAATGTCCGCCGGGTCGCCCATGGCCGCCACGGCTTCTTCCTCGGAAAGGCCGTCTTCGATGCGGTCGTCGATCATTTCCGCGTAGTATTCCAGCAGCCGCGCCCGGTCCTGCTCCGGCAGCGACGCGGTCTTCTCATTGAGTGCCTCCAAAAATGCCTGCTTATTCATGATGATCCTCCCCTTCGATCTGGCGCAGCACCTTCATCAGCGTCCGGTATTCCTCTAAGAATTCGCGGACGCGGCGCTCGCCGGCCTCTGTGATTTGATAGTACTTGCGCAGCCTGCCGTTGTGCTCCGCGGACCGGACCGTCACCAGCCCGCCGGACTCCAGGCGCTTGAGTATCGGATAGAGCGTGGATTCCGACACGTCGATGATCTCGCCCACGTCCCGCACCAGGCGGTAGCCGTAGGATTCTCCCCTTCGCAGCACCGCCAGCACACATGCGTCCAACACGCCCCGCTTCAGCTGGGCATCCATGTCATCACCTCCCGACGCATCATATTATACAACGCATAGTATTATGTGTCAAGAGGGTATCGCAAAAAAAGGAGCCACGGAATTAAACCTTCCGCGCCTTGCGCAAATGTGCCGCGGATGCTATAATGAATGGCGTGCGGCGCGTGATTGTCGCCGCCGATTTCAAAGGGATTCGGGGGGCATTCCATTGGCTTATCAGAACATACTCGAGGCCGTGGGCCACACGCCCATGGTGCGGCTCAACCGCATGCCCGCGCCGGGCAGCGCGCAGATACTGGTGAAGGTGGAGGCGCTGAACGTGGGCGGCTCCATCAAGACCCGGACGGCGCTCAACATGATCGAGCAGGCCGAGCAGGAGGGGCTGATCGGCCCGGACAGCATCATCGTGGAGCCCACCAGCGGCAATCAGGGCATCGGCCTTGCCCTCGTGGGCGCGGTGAAGGGCTACAGGACGATCATCGTCATGCCGGATTCCGTCAGCGAGGAGCGGCGGAAGCTGGTGCGCCACTACGGCGCGGAGGTGAGGCTGATCCACGACGCCGGGGACATCGGCAAATGCATCGAGGAGTGCCTGAACTGCGCGCTGCGCATGAAGGCGAAGGACCCGCGGGTGTTCGTGCCCCAGCAGTTTGAAAACCCGAACAACACGCTGGCCCACAAGAAGCACACGGCGCTGGAGATACTGGAGCAGGCGGGCGGGCCGATCCACGGCTATTGCAGCGGCATCGGCACCGGCGGCACGCTGACCGGCATCGGCGAGGTGTTGCGCGAGCACTATCCGGACGTGGAGATCTGGGCCGTGGAGCCGGAGAACGCCGCGATACTGGCGGGCGGCACCATCGGCACCCACATTCAGATGGGCATCGGCGACGGCATCATTCCCGAGATATTGAACCGGGAAATCTACGACAGCATCTACGTGGTCACCGACTCCGAGGCCATCGAGACCGCCCGCAGGCTCGCCCGGGAGGAGGGCCTGATGTGCGGCATCTCCAGCGGCACCAACGTGGCCGCGGCGCTGAAGCTGGCGAAGAAGCTGGGCCCGGGCAAGACGGTGGTGACCGTGCTGCCCGACACCGCCGAGCGCTACTATTCGACGCAGCTGTTCTGGTGACGCAGACCGTTTCACGGGGAGGCGGGACGGGCCTTGATCATTACATGCGCTGAACTGAATCAATTTCGCAGCTATGAGCGCTGCGCGTTCACGCCCTGCGAGGGCGTGAACGTGCTGCTGGGCGACAACGGCCAGGGCAAGACCAATGTGCTGGAGGCGCTGTATCTGTGCTGCACCGGCCGGTCTCACCGCACGCGCCAGGACCGGGAGCTGATCCGCTGGGGCGCGGAGTTCGCGACGGTGCGCGTGCAGGCGCAGCGGCGGGATGGCGACCACGACGTGGAGATCGCGCTCAACGCACTGGGCCGCCGGCGCATCAAGGTGTTCGGCCAGGAGATTTCGCGCTCCGGTGAGCTGCTGGGCCACGTCACCGGCGTGCTGTTCAGCCCGGAGGACCTGCGCACCGTGAAGGACGGCCCCGCCGAGCGGCGGCGGTTCGTGGACATGGCCCTCTCGCAGATCAAGCCCGCCTATTACTACGCCCTGCAGCGCTACGCCCGGGCGCTGAAGCAGCGCAATGAGACGCTGAAGGCCATTGCCGCGCAGCCTGCCCTCGCCGCCACGCTGGACGCCTGGGACGAACAGCTGGCCGCCGCCGGGGCTGAGCTGATGCGCCAGCGGCGCGCCTATGTGGAAAAGCTGAACGCCGTGGCCTCCGAGACCCACCGCGACATCGCCGAGGGCCGGGAGCGGCTGGAGATTCGCTACCAGCCCAGCGTGACCGGGGGCGATACTGCCGAGGCCGTCGCCGAGGCGCTGTTCGGCGCGCGGGAGAACGATATGCGCCGCCTGAGCACGTCGGTGGGCGCGCACCGGGACGACGTTCAGATTTTGGTGGAGGGCCGGGACGTGCGGGCCTTCGGCTCCCAGGGCCAGCAGCGCACCGCGGCGCTGGCCATGCGGCTTTCCGAGCTGGACGTGATGCGCGAGCAGCTGGGCGAGTGGCCCATGCTGATGCTGGACGACGTGATGAGCGAGCTGGACCCGGGTCGCCGCCGCCAGCTGATCAGCCGCCTGAAGGGCATACAGACCTTCATCACCTGCACCGACGCCGAAGACCTGGCCGGGGCCGCCGTGGGCCGGGCCTGGCGGGTGGAAAACGGGGAACTGAAGGACGCGTAACGAAAGACAGGACAGGGAGGATGATCGTGAGTATGGGAAAGCGGATACTGTGGCTTATGCTCGTACTGCTGTGCGCCTGCGCGCTTGCGGCGTTCGCGCTGGCCGATGAGGCCCCGGCGCAGGCGGACGCGCCGGCCGCCGAGGCGGCGCGGGTGTTTACCGAGGAGGAATTCCAGACCCCCGCGCAGAACGAGCCGGGCAAGGCCTGGCTGGCGCTGAGCATCGAACCCTTCGAGCAGAAGATGGATGGCAAGGCGTACCAGATGTACAACTGTCACATGGACGAGACCAACGGCATAGGCTTCTCCATCGAGACGATCGCGGCCTGCACCTTCGGCGACGGCGAGCCGCGGTCGCAGGTGCTGACCGCCGAACAGCTTCAGGAATTCGGCATGAACCTGGTCCTGGAGCCCAACGGCAGCTTCGTGCTGATGGGCGGCTTTCCAAAGGAAGCGTACGACCGCATGGGCATCGAGGTGACCGGCACCGACGCCAACGGCGAGGCACTGACCTTCACCCACTGGCATGTGTTCGGAAACGCCGAGTAGTTCGCGGGCCAAAAACGGTTGAGGGTTCCTCCAACCACTTTTCAAAGCGGTTGGAGGAACCCTCAACCATCGACCATGGAACGCGGAAAAATCGAGTGAATGAGCTGTCATCCACCGGCAGAGGGGGGATCGTCATGAAACGTCTGTGCGCATTTGTCGCGCTTGCGCTGGGCGTGCTGTTCGCGTCGGCGAACGCGCAGTCATACTATTCAAATCCCGGCGAGCTGTATTATCACGAGATCAGGCGATGTGCGGGGACGACGCACGCCGAGGCGCCAGGCACGGACGGGCTATATCCCTGCCCGGTGTGCGTTCAGGCAGTTGGATCGCGCAAGGGAGCGGAACTGTACCACCTGGGCGGTCTGGCGCTGGTGCGCGTCTCGGACGGTTGGCTCGCGGACAAGCCGCTTCGCGAATTTGATTCCATGCTGGACATTCCCTGGCAATTCAGCGGCGCCGACGCGGAACGCCAGCTGACGATCGTGCTTCACGGGGCTGAATATCAGAAGTTCAGGAATGCGGCGGCTGAAACCGGATATGCCAGCGCTGAAATGAGGTATCCCGATGCCCAATACCGGGATCACTGTGGCATGGGAAGGGTGAGTTGGGGCGGGTGTTATTCACGACACATTGGCGATCAATGGATCGAAGTAATGCCGACCGTGGAGGCGATGGAGGCGCTGACCGAACGCCGTTTCCCCGGCGCGGAGACGGATTTTGTGATCTTCCTTCAGGTCTATGCGGGGCCGGTGACCTATGAAGGACAGGCCCTGACCGTCGATAAATACGCGGGCTGGTGGACTGAACTGCGCGATCCCGCCGTTACCGATCTGTCGGGGGAAGCGCCGGAATGGGCGGCGGAGTGCGATGGCGCGAGGCTGAAGCTGTACCGGGCGGACGGGATCAATCTTCTGACGGTTGAGACAGGCGGTGTGGGCATCGGGGGCGAGGCGCGCCGGTTGATTGATGGGATCACGCTGACCATAGACGGATGCCCGGAGGAAATTTACGCGCACCACCAGATCGACGCTGCCGCGACGGACGACCTGATCTATGGCTGTGTCCTGACCGACGCGGAGGCCGCACAGCTCATGCGGGGCGGTAGGATCAGCTATGCCGAGGGCTCCACAGGCGGATACGGCCTCTTCTTTGGCTGCGGGATGTAAATGCCAGCAGAGAAAACGGAATAAGGAACCGTCCCCCATTCCGTTTTAAGGGATCTCCACCGTTCCCTCGTCGATCAGCTTCACCCGGCCGTTGATGCTGAGCACAGTGAGCTTGCCGTTCAGGATCGCGGCGCGGACCAGTATCGTGCCGCCGGGCTGGTTCACGGGCATTTCGCAGGTCTTGCCGGCGGCCGCGGCCAGCCAGCAGCTGATGGCGGCGGAGCCGCTGCCGCAGCCGTGCTCCCGTACCAGCGTGCCGGCGGAGGGCACGTAGACGATGGGGTTGATGAAGCGTGACGGCGCGTTCCACAGCAGCGCGCCCAGGGCATCCGCGCCGATGGCGGCGTTCCACTGGGGCAGGTATTGGCGGACTTCCGTCTCGCCCAGGCCGATGCCCGCGGGGATGATCAGGTGGGCGATGCCCGGCATGCGCACCAGCGGCGCGCGGAACATTTCCTCGCCCGCGATGAGGTCGATCTGCTCGATGGACGTGGGCAGGGGCATGCGCACCGTGCCCAGCCAGTCGTCGCCCTCCCGCAGTATGGCGCAGGGCACCGTGCCGCTGCTGCCGGAGACCTCCAGCCGCAGGCTGCGCGGCTGGCCGTCGGCAAGGCCGTCTCTGCGGCACAGCAGTGCGCCCAGGGCCATGGCGGCGTTGCCGCAGAATTCGCCGCCCATCATCTGAAGCCGCGCCCCGGCGCGCGGGTCTGTGGGGGCTTCCAGATAGCCCACCTGTTCGCCGCCCACGCCATCCGGCGCCAGCAGCGCCGCGGCGACGGCGGCCTGCTTCTCCCTCGGCACCGGGCTTGTGACCAGCACCGTGACGTTGCCGGTGGGGCTGAGCTTCACATAATCGATCTTCATATCAGTTGAACCTGCTCAAAAACTGTATCGTGCGCTCGTGGGAGGGGTTGTTGATGATGTCCCGGGGGTCGCCCTGCTCCACGATCACGCCGCCGTCCATGAAGATCACGTGGTCGGACACGTCGCGGGCGAAGGCCATCTCGTGGGTGACGATGACCATCGTCATGTGCTCGGCGGCCAGCGCGCGGATGACCTTCAGGATCTCGCCGGTCAGCTCCGGGTCCAGGGCGCTGGTGGGCTCGTCGAAGAAGAGTATCTTCGGACGCATGGCCAGCGCGCGGGCGATGGACACCCGCTGCTGCTGCCCGCCGGACAGCTGGTAGGGGTAGGCGTCCTCCCGGTCCGAAAGGCCCATTTTGGACAGCAGGTCGCGGGCGGTCTGCAGCACCTCGCCCTTCTCCCGCTTCTGGATCAGCAGCGGGGCCGCGGTGATGTTCTTCAGCACCGTGTAGTGGGGGAACAGGTTGAAGTTCTGGAACACCAGCCCGAAGCAGGACCGGGCCTGCTTCAGCTCGGCGTGGGAGGCGTATACGGATTTGCCGCCCTCGTCGCGCACGGCGTACTTGCCCAGGTAGGCCAGGCTGCCGCCGTCCATGGTCTCCAGCAGCGTGGCGCAGCGCAGCAGCGTGCTCTTGCCGCTGCCGGAGGGCCCGATGATGGACACCACCTGGCCCTCGCTGACGGTCAGGGAGATGTCGGAGAGCACCTGCACGCCGTCAAACGACTTGCGGCAATGCTTGATTTCAAGGATATTCATGCCGCGCACCCCCTACCTGTAGTAGCCCAGCGCCTTTTCACACCGGGACATGGCGAAGGCCACCACCGAGTTCATCAGGTAGTAGAACCCGCCGGCAATCACAAAGGGCATGAAGCTGGACTGGCTGTTGGCGATCTGCTTGCCGATGGAGAACATCTCCATGTAGGCCAGCGTGAAGGCCATGGACGTGTCCTTGACCAGGGTGATCACCTCGTTGGTCACGCTGGGCAGTATGCGCTTGACCACCTGGGGCAGTATGATGCGCATGAAGGTCTGCCCCTTGCTGTAGCCCAGCACGTGGGCGGCCTCGTACTGGCCCACCGGCATCGACTCGATACCGCCGCGGTAGATCTCGGCGAAGTAGGCCGCGTAGTTCAGCGCGAACGCGATGATGATGGCCAGCAGCTTCTGCTTCACCAGCAGCGTGTAGCCGAACAGGTAAAACGGCCCGTAGGCCACCGCGATCAGCTGCAGCATCAGCGGCGTGCCGCGCAGTATGGAGATGTACACCTTGGTGACCGCCTGCACCACCCTGTTCTTGGACATGCGCAGCAGGGCCACCACCAGGCCCAGCGGCAGCGAGAACAGCAGCGTCAGGAAGAATATGGCGCAGGTGCGGCCCAGGCCCTCGCTCATCTTGAGGATCATGCCGGTGAGTGTCATGCAAAAGCTCCTTCGCGTAAAATAGAATCAAAGGGCACGCCGGTCACGACGGGCCCTCTGATGAATGCGCTGAACGCGCGCTTACTTCGCGGCCAGGACCAGGAAGCTGGTGTCCAGCTGATACTTCTCGCCCAGCGCCAGATAGGTGCCGTCCTCCACCAGCTGCATGTAGGCGCCTTCGACCTGCGCGCACAGCTCGGTGTCGGCCTTGCGGAAGCAGATGCCGTACTTCTCGGAGGCGAAGGATTCGTCCAGGCAGTAGTAGTCGTCGCCGTACTTGTTGATCTTGTCGTTGGCCACGGGCGCGTCCACGGCGATGGCGTCGATGGCGCCGGCCTGCAGATCGGTGAAGGCGATGTTGTAGTTCTCATAGGGCTGCAGCGTGCCGAAGGTGGCGCCCAGGGCCGCCGCTTCGCCGTCGCCGGTGAGCGCCGCCTCGGCGGAGGTGCCCATCTGAACGCCCACGGTCTTGCCGGCCAGGTCGTCGAAGGTCTCGATGCCGGTGCCCTTTTTGGTCAGGATCATCTGGCTGTTGTCGGAGTAGGGGGTGGAGATGGTGAAGCGATCCTCGGTGATGCCGTTGGCATAGACGGTCAGGCCCGACCAGATGCAGTCGATCTCTTCCGCGTCCAGCTGGATGTCCTTGGTATCCCAGTTGATGGGCACGATCTCCAGGTTCCAGCCCAGGATTTCGCACACCTTCTGGCACATCTCCACGTCGAAGCCGGCGTATTCGCCGTTGTCGTCCAGGTAGGAATAGGGCGGATATTCGGCGTCGATGCCCATTTTAAAGGTAAATCCCTCGGCGCAGGCACAGCCCGCCAGCACAAACAGCATAACCAGTGCGATGGAAAGCAGCTTCTTCATAATGTTTCCCTCCATGAATAGCATTGTGTAAGCAGTTTACCACTTTATTCGGCTAAAGTACAGAGCGGAAACGTTACTTCTATATGAAGAGCGTGTAATGGACGGACTATTCCACGACGGTGCTTTACATCATATCTTTTTTATGATAGAATATTATCATTGAAAGCTGCTTGTGAGGCCATCGGGAAGGAGCTGCCTATGATCATCAAACCGTCTTCCGCGCTTCGGAATAACTACAGCGGTATCTCCAGCATCGCCAAGAAGACCCAGGAGCCGGTCTATATCACCGTGAACGGCGAAGGCGACGGGGTTTTCATGGACATGGAAGCCTTTGAAAAGAGGGAGCAGCTGCTCAACCTGAGGGCGCGCATCCTCCAGGCGGAAGAGGATCGCCTGCGCGGCGCCAGGACCATGAGCGTCTCTGAGGCGCGGGAGGCGTTGAGGAAGCTATGAGGGTCGAAATCCTCCCCTCCGCCTGGGAAGGTCTGGCGCGAATCAAGTGCCGCGTGCAGGCCGACTTCGGCGAGGACGTGGCGCTGAATGTGGCCGATCATATCCTGGACAGCCTTGAGCGCCTGGAGCAGTTCCCGGATTCCGACTCCATGACGCCCGACCCTTGGCTGAACAACATGGGATTCAGAATGGTCATCAGTGACAGGCGAAACGTATCCATTTTTCGCAGGGTTGGCGAGAGCATCTTCATCTACGTCATTGCGGACACCCGAACGGAATATACCAAGGCATTCAGGGATATGTTGTTATCAGATCCGGGGATTATCGGATAACAGAAAAAAAGACAGAAATGCCCGAAAAGCCCTGCGCCACAGGGCTTTTTGGGCGTCACGTTACTCCAGCGGCTTCATCGTCGGGAAATCCATAAGTGCTGGTTTCCTTTGAATTTCCTATTTTTGCGGCGTTCTAGAACCATTAGTATACGAATATATACGAAAACTTTACTGAGCACTTATTTCAATATGGCCTCTTGTATGTCCACCGCTGAGTTCTTTATCTGGTAAATAAAGGATGACCATTGAGCCTAAGACATCTCCTTCTTTCATGTACTCACTACTAACTAGCTCATCAAAGTGAGCATATCAGTCCTCATTGTCTGCCATGCGATAGCCGATGCCGACCTCGGTGAATATATAGCGCGGTTCGTTGGGGTTGGGCTCGATCTTGCGGCGTATGCTGGCCATGTGCACGCGCAGGATCTTGTTGTCCGTGCTGGCCGAAGGTCCCCACAATTCCCTGAGAATCGCCTTATAGGTCATCACCTGCCCCGCGTGAAGGCCCAGCAGCGCGACGATCTTATATTCATTTGGCGTCAGGTGAACGGTCTCACCGGCGATGCAAACGCGGTGCTTGCGGTAATCGATCACCATGTCGCCCACATGATAGCTGCCCCGCAGGGCGGCTTCATCGTTTTCTGAAGCGGTGCGCCTATGGCGCAGCGCGGTGCGGATGCGCGCCAGCAGCTCGTCGGTGCCGAAGGGCTTGGTGATGTAATCGTCCGCGCCAAGATCCAGCGCCTGCACCTTGTCCTGCTCCATGCTGCGTGCCGAGATGACGATGATGGGCATGACGGACCACCGGCGGATGCCGGAGATGATCTCATTTCCGTCCATGTCGGGCAGTCCCAGATCCAGCAGGACGCAATCTGGGCAGTGTGACGCGACGATCTCCAACGCACCGCTTCCTTTGGAAACGACGATTGCGTCATAGCCTTCGGCGGTCAGAGTGGCGTGAAGGAAGGTGCAGATTCCCGGGTCATCCTCAATAATCAGTATCTTGCTTCGAATCGTATTGGACATTTTCTTCCTCCCTGCACGGTAGATAAAACGAAAACGCCGCGCCACCATGGGCACTGTTTCCGGCGGTCATATCGCCGCCATGGGCGCGCACGATGGTTCGGCAGACGGACAGGCCGATGCCCATGCTCCGCCGATCATCGACGCTGCTCTGATTCGATGGATGGATACCCCCGTCGAACAACATCGACAGCAAGCCTGCGGGGATGCCTTCGCCGTCGTCCTCCACCTTTATGACGACACGGTCCGCTTCGCGGGAGATATGCAGCCAGATTCGTGTCGCGCCGTGGGCGTGCGCGCTGACATTGTCGAACAGGTTGATCAATACCTGTTCGATCAGCACGGCGTCCATGGGCACCATCAGCAGCCGTTCCGGCTGGTCCACCTGAACAGGGAGCGCATTCGACGTGCGGCGGTATTTCAGGATCGCGCTGCCGATGATCTCCTCCAGCGCTTCGTCCGTCTTTTTCAGAGCCACATCGCCGCTGCTGACTCGCGTGACCGAGAGCAGGTTTTCCGTCACGCGCACCAGCCATTGCGCGTCCCGGTTGATCCCGTCCAGCAGCGCATCGCGATCTGCGTCCGTCAGAGACTTTTCCTTCAGCGCAGTGCTGGCTCCCATAATGGCGGCCAGGGGCGTTCTAAGGTCATGGGCGATGGCCCGCAACAGGTTGGCGTGCATCTTTTCCCGGTCCGCCTCGAAGCGCAGCTGTTCCTGGCGTTTGATCTGCGTGGTCAGGGCGCTGATGATGATGGATACCACCAGTAGCGTCACAAAGGTCAGCGGATAGCCGGTCAGCGTGACGTCAAACTGCCAGAATGGATAGGTGAACATGTAGTTCACGCAAAATGTGCCCACCAGCGATGCCGCGATGCCATACAGATAGCCGTCCGTCAGCCGGGCGATCAGCGCCACGGCCAGTATGAAAACCGGCGTGGCAAAGGGGTTATTGTCATCATGGATGCCCGAAAGCGCCATCGACAGGAGCACAGCAGCTGTCAATACGCTTGAAAACACCAACAGGTTTTTGCCGGCGTGTTTATGATCTCTGTCGTTCATCGTTGTCTCCTCGTCAAATCATACCAATCCAAAATAATTATAGCATACAAATGCCGCCCGGTGTTCCTCCGCCAAACAGACGTTACAGCACACGCCCTTCCTTTCCGTGATATTAGCGAGGGTTTGATTTATAATGAGTCGTGATTTGGGCTTCACAGCATTCATACAGAAGGGGTGAGAACATGTACAGCAAGGAATACGAAGCGGCGAAAAAGGAATTTGTCAATTGCCTGTGGATGAGCATTATCGGCCTGGGTGTGCCCATCTACAACGCGTTTCATGAGTGGTGGCCCATCATGAAGCGTGAAAAAGAGAAAGCGTTGCGGGAAGGTTATGCTGAGAATCCCCAACGTGATCGCGGACTTCATTGGCGACAATGTGAACGATATCGCCGGCAACTGCTCCGATCTGCTGGAGAGCTTCGTCGCCACCATGGCCGCCGCCATCATGATCGCAGTTACCATCTTCAAAAACGGCGGCGAGGCAGTGCCCGACGCCACATTCAACGCCACCTGTGTGTATCCCATCGTGCTGGCGGGCGTGGGCCTGCTGGGCTGCCTGCTGGGGCTGGGATATGCCAACATGCGCCGCATGGGCGACAACCCCTCCCGTGAGCTGGATCTGGCGACCTGGATCTCCGCGGGCCTCACGGTGGTGCTGGGCTTCTTTTCCGCGCTGATCGTGTTCCACAACGTGCCCCTGTACGCCGAATTCCGCGCGGGCTGGCTGTCTCCCTGGATCTCCAGCGTGCTGGGCATCGTCAGCGGCGTGGCCATCGGCTCCATCACCGAGTATTACACCAGCACCGACTACGGCCCGACCCGCAAACTGGCGGAGATCGCCACGGAGGGCGAGGCCTTCGTCATCACCAAGGGCGACGCCATCGGTTCCCGCAGCTGCCTGCTGCCCATCCTGCTGATCGGCGTGTCCCTGTTCATCTCCGGCAAGGTTTGCGGCACCTATGGCATCGCGCTGTCCTCGCTGGGTATGCTGGCCTTTGTTGGTGCGACGGTATCTATCGACGCCTTTGGACCCATCGCCGATAACGCGGGTGGCCTGGCGGAATCCTGCCACCTGCCCGCAAACGTGCGCGCCATCACGGATAAACTGGACGCCGTGGGCAACACCACCGCCGCCATCGGCAAGGGCTTCGCCATCGGTTCTGCGGCCTTTGCCACTGTCTCTCTGATCGTGGCCTACGTGGGCAACTACACCGCCGTGGGCACGGAGCCGGTATTGAACTTTGCCTCCTTTGTCGTCGTGGCGGGCGGCATCATCGGCGGCGCGCTGATCGAATACTTCTCGGCGCTGCTGACCGACAATACCATCGAATCCGCGCGGCTGATGGCCGACGAGGGTGACCGCCAGCTGTCCCGTCCCGGCGTGCTGGAAGGCGTTATTCCCCCGGACTACAACCGCTGCATCGAGATGGCCGCCAAACAGGCGCTCAAAAAGATGCTGCTGCCCAGCGTGCTGGCCCTGATGATCCCGATCATCGGTGGCTTCCTGTTCGGCGTGGAGTTCGTGGGCGGCCTGCTGGTCGGCGCGACCATCGTAGCCATTCCCCGGGCCATCTTCATGGGCAATTCCGGCGGTGCGTTCGACAACGCAAAGAAGTACATCGAATCCGGTTCCCTGAAGGGCCACGGCAAGGGTTCCACCGCGCACAAGGCTTCGGTCACCGGCGATACCGTGGGCGACACCCGCAAGGACGTGGTAGGCGTGGCGCTGGACATCTTCATCAAGACCATGTCCACCGTCGCCAACACCCTGGCCAGCGTGTTTTCCCACTTCACGCTCATCAAGTAAAAACCGGCGGGAAGGGCATAAGGATATTGTGCCCTTCTCCATATGAGGAAAACTATGAGAAAAACCAAGATCATCTGCACCATCGGCCCTTCGAGTGAGTCCGAGGAGGTATTGACCGCCATGTGCAAGGCGGGCATGAATATCGCACGCATCAACTTCTCCCACGGCACTCACGCGGAGCATCGGGAAAAAGTAGAAACCATCCGCCGTGTCCGGGAGAAGCTGGATATGCCCATTGCCATCATGCTGGATACAAAGGGCCCGGAATACCGCATCAAGACGTTCACAGATGGCAGAGTCGTGTTGAAGGAAGGCGCGCCGTTCACGCTTCACATCGACGATGTCCCCGGCGATGAAACCCAGGTCTCGGTCAACTATGAAGGCCTCGCGGACGATCTGCAGCCAGGCGACCGGGTACTGCTGGCCAATGGCCTGCTGGCACTGGAGGTCAATGAGATCTCAGGCAGTGAGATTCGCTGCGTCGTAGTGGTGGGCGGCGAGCTCTCCGACCGCAAGAGCATGTCCTTCCCTGGAAAGGTGCTGAACCAGGTCTATCTCAGCGAGCAGGACAAGGCCGACCTGCTGTTTGGGATCGAAAACAGCGTGGATTACGTGGCGTGCTCCTTCGTTTCCCGAAAGCAAGACCTGCTGGACGTGCGATCCTTCCTGGATGCCCACGGCGGCGAAAAGATCAGTCTGATCGCCAAGCTGGAGAACCAGTCGGGCATTGACAACGTTGAGGAGATCTGCGAAGCCTGCGAGGGTATTATGATCGGCCGCGGCGATATGGGCGTGGAAATCCCTTATGAAGAGCTGCCTGCCGTTCAGAAGCTGCTGATCACCAAGTGCCGCCTGATCGGCAAGCGGGTGATCACCGCCACGGAGATGCTGGAATCCATGATACACAACATTCGCCCCACGCGGGCTGAGATCTCCGACGTGGCCAACGCCGTGTACGACGGTACCAGTGCGGTGATGCTCTCCGGCGAAACCGCCGCGGGAAAGCATCCAGTGGAGGCGGTTGCTGTGATGGCGAAGATCGCTGAGGCGACAGAGGAGAAAATCGACTATGCCCAGCGATTTCACGATACGGTTTTCCAAACCCACAATTTGGTGGATGCCATATCCCATGCCGCCTGTGCCATGGCCATTGATGTCGGCGCGAAGGCCATCGTAGTATGCTCTTTGTCAGGGCGCACCGCCAGGATGATCTCCCGCTTCCGCGCACCTGTGGATATCCTGGGCGTCACAACCAGCCGGCAGACCATGCGCAAGCTGGCCCTGTCCTGGGGTGTCGTCCCGGCAATGAGCGTGGAATACACCTCGACCGACGTACTGTTCTTTGTCGCCACCCAGCTCGCGCAGGAGAGGCTGGGCCTGAAACCTGGCGACAAGATCGTCATTACCGGCGGCGTGACCAATGGTAAATCCGGCAATACCAACCTGATCAAGGTTGAGGAAATATAAATCTCTATTTTGGTGAGGGAGTAACAACCACACGCGTGGAGACCTGTCGTCAACACGGACTATCCCGGCAGGCTTTAAACTGTGAGACTCACTGTGGCGTTGCCATACGTGCGTCCTTTCTATGAGTGGGTATGGCAGGCGTCATGCCCATTTTTCTATAGGAGGGATAATCATGAATCAGACTTTGACAGCGTTGTTCATATTCGTCGCCATGTATGTCCTCTTGCTGATCTTCTCAGAGAGGCGATGGATCATAGCTCTTGCGGCGGCGGTGATATTTATTCTGATGGGAATCTTACCTGTTCACAGCGCTGTTCGGGCCATAAACTGGAACGTGCTGATGATGCTGGCAGGAACAATGATGACCGTGGAGCTGTTCCTCCAGAGCAAAATGCCCGCGCGCATGTCGGAAAGACTGTTGAGGATCGTCCCCAACGCGCAATGGGCCGTGGTGGCGCTCAGTTTGTTTTCAGGGATCATTTCCGCCTTTGTGGATAATGTCGCCACAGTTCTCATGGTTGCGCCGGTGGGCCTTGCCGTTGCGAAGCGCGCGAAGATCAATCCGGTGCCCGTCGTCATTGCAATAGCGGTTTCGAGCAATCTTCAGGGCGCTGCGACGCTGGTTGGCGACACAACCTCCATATTGCTGGGAAGCTACGCAGGTATCAGCTTCAACGAGTTTTTCTTCTTCCATGGAAAGCCCGGGATTACCCTGGCTGTTGAAACTGGCGCATTGCTGACAATACCTGTGCTGTTGTGGCTGTTCAGGAAGGAACGAACGCCCATCCAGGCCGGTTCGATTACAGAGGTGAACGACTATGTTCCCACCGTGCTTCTCGTAGGCTCCATCATCATGCTGATCGAGGCGTCTCAGTTTCCCAATAAACCCGAAATGACAAACGGCATGATCTGCTGCTTCATTGCCATCGTAGGTACGCTGTATGAAGCGGTCAAACACAGGAGCGTTGATATCTTTACCTGCACTTTGAAAGCCATAGACCACCAAACGCTCTTGCTCCTGGCGGGTTTATTCATGGATATAGAGGCGTTGACTCAGGCAGGGGTCATCGATATGATTGCCGGCTTTTTTGTTCACGCAGGGGGCAATTCAATACTTCGCACCTATATCATGATCGTAGGCGCATCCGTATTGCTGAGCGCTTTCATCGATAATATTCCCTATGTGGCCACGATGCTCCCCGTTGTCGGAAACATCGCCGGTGACATTTTTACATCGTCTCAGCGCTTGTAACTCATGACCGCCGCAGCGCCCATGACGATAACGCAGACAACCACAATGATGATCGTCATAATATCCAAACCGCTTCACCTCTTGTTGTTCCTAAACTGTACTGTCGTGTTTCTCTTTGGAAATACGCTGGTCTATCCGTCTCCCCCAAAAGCGCAATTCCGGATAGGTCAGAAGAACGACGCGAAAGACCAGAACGACCAGAAGTATTGACAGAATGACCATGCAGACACCCTCTCCCACCATAGGTTAGTGTGTTTTGCCAAGGTCATTATACTATATAGAGCTGTTAAGGTGTTGGAATGCTTTTGAGCGGAAAAGTGCATATCATCATTAGCCCAAAGGCCATGAATTTAACTGAATATCAGATTATGAGTTTGAAGGTCAAGCACACTTTCTGAAATATAGAATTAAACCGCGTTGCAAAGAGCGTCTTTATCTTGCCTGTCCAATCTTCATACTACACCATTTTTTACACCAATACTATATTGATCCTTATGGTGAAATATAGAGTTTCATGAAAGGCAAACACTTCAAGATCCTGAAACTATAGGCAATTATGATTGCTATCTGTGAGATTGAGTGGACAAATCTCACAAGAATAATTGTGCAGACATCAGATGGGTTAAACCAACTCCAAAACTCACAGCGAGGACACCGCGCGATGCGTTGTCCTCGCTGTTTTGCAACCTGCCTTGGTGTTGTGATTGGTGTAAAGGGGTACAATCGGGGGTAATACTCGCTCTCCAAAGCGTCAAAACCCCTGAAAACACGAAGCTTTCTCAGTCGATCGGCTTCATTGTCGGGAACAGCAGCACGTCCCGGATGGAATCGCTGCCGGTCAGCAGCATCACCAGGCGGTCCACGCCGAAGCCGAGGCCGCCAGTGGGGGGCATGCCGTACTCCAGGGCGTTGATGAAGTCGTAGTCCACCTGGGCGCGG